>CANQZT010000001.1 GCA_947628335.1 uncultured Clostridia bacterium
TTACACAACATGTGCAAAACGAGCAATCCCTTGGCTAGACTAAGTTTGCTCGTTTTTGCTGTAAAACTCAAGATTCTTTACTACAATCAATTATATTTCAAAAAAAATATATTGTCAACTATTTTTATTTAAAAAGTAGAAAAAAAGAGCCACCTCAAAATTGAAGTGACTCTGAAAAAATATTTACGCAACGTCATAGATATACGGAGATTTACTAGCTAGTTTCCTAGCTTCACTCTCCATACCGTTTTCCAAATACGTTAAATATCCCTTTGCTGCCTCACGATAAGGCTCCATCGCCTTATACTTGATCGGGTACTTTCCGACCTTTTCTATCTTCACTGCTTCAGCAGCTTCTAGCCGCTGAAGAATTTCAGGCTCATCTTTTTTATATCTCTTGAACCCATCAAAAAGATCAGAAGAAATCATCAAGGTGACTGGTAACGAACTTTCAAGGAACTTAATCCCTGCCTCTACTTCATCATCAGGTAGATTTGCCAGAAGTTCGTCACAAATGACAATCTTCTGGTAATCTCTACCGTAGAAACGGGAACTCGCAAACAAATCTTCGTCCATGTTAAAATACTTCTTCGCGAATTTAATCACTTTTTGATCTATCTCCAGGTTTTGAGCTACCTCATTAGATTTTTCGGATTCTTCAATTATAGCATCTACAAATTTAGAACTATTTAAATCCTCTTCTTTATGATCTGTTATAATTTCTGTGTTGACTCCGTTATTATCTGTTTTCGCTTTAGTTTCTGCGGACTCAACTTTAGTGGTTTCTTTCTGAGTATTAGCAACTTTAAATTCCGTATTCTCTTCTTTAATATCAGAGGTTTCGGGTTTAGCCTCGATATTTTCTTCTGGAGAATTTGGAGTTTCTGTTTTTTCTTCGGTATTTTCTTTTGGAGTTTCCGAAGTTTCTCCAGATGATAAGAACGCAACGACTTCATTTAACTGCTGAAGTTGTTCTTTCTTTTGACCCAAAAGTTCCTCAGATTTGGCTATTTCTGCTTTAATAGTAGCAGATACATCCTCAATGCCTTGTACAGCTGTTAAAGCCGTTTTAAGACTAGCTAGTTTTGTCTCTTCTGCTTTTATCTCATCCTTAATTTGAATGAGCTTTTGCCCTTCTGTCCGAAGAGTTTTTTCATCCTCGGAGATTTCTTTTGCTATTTCTTTAGTTCTTGAATCAAATTCAAGAATCCTTTCAGCTGTATTCTGCAGCTTAGATACCTGCAGATACATTTTTGACATTTTGTCTTTTAGGGAAGCCGGTTCCCTTTCTGGCAACGCCATAAGCTCGTAACCGAGCCCTGACGCTAAAAACTTCAAGTTCTCCTTTTCATGTTCAAGCTGTTCGCGGTAAGTATTTAATACCTCCCGCTGCTTAGTAATTTTTTCCATTATTTCTTTCATATATATTCCTCCTAAAAATTTTTTTCGGATGCCATTAAACTTACATTTTTATTATAGCATATTTTACATAAAAAGTCAATTAAAATGAAAAAATATGCTTATATTTATATACAAGCATATAAATTTAACTAAAAAATTATTTATTTTTTATTTGGTAGTTCCAAGTATCTTTACACATATCTTCTAAATTTTTAGTAGCTTTAAATCCTATTTCATTTTGTGCTTTAGTAGGGTCAGCATAACATTTAGCTATATCTCCACTTCTTCTAGGAGCAATTACATAAGGTACTTTTACATTGTTTACTTTTTCAAATGTATTTACAATATCTAACACGCTATACCCTTTTCCAGTTCCAAGATTATAAATATACACACCACTATTTTCTTTATTTAATTTTTCTATTGCTTTTATATGTCCAATAGCAAGGTCTACAACGTGTATATAATCTCTTACTCCTGTACCATCTTCAGTATCATAATCATTTCCAAAAACAGACAATTTTTCTAATTTTTTACAAGCTACTCTTGATACATAAGGCATTAAATTATTTGGTATTCCATTTGGTTCTTCTCCAATTAAACCACTTTCATGAGCACCAATTGGATTAAAATATCTTAAAATTGCTATATCAAATGTATTATCTGATTTATAGACATCTTGTAAAATTTGTTCTATCATAAGTTTTGAAGTACCATAAGGATTTGTCGTTCCCCCAACTTTAGCTTCCTCAGTTATTGGCACAACTTCTGGATTACCATATACTGTTGCAGAAGAACTAAATACAAATTTTTTAACATTATATTTTTTCATAACGTCTAACAAAACTAATGCACCATACACATTATTTATATAATATTCAATTGGCTTTTGAACAGACTCTCCTACTGCTTTATATCCTGCAAAATTTATTACTGCTTCTATTTTATTTTCTTTAAACACTACTTCTAAATCTTCTTTTTTAGTATAATCTATTTCATAAAACTTAAAATCTTTTCCTGTAATTTTCTTTATTTTATCTAATACTTCTGGTTTACTATTTGAAAAGTTATCTAGTACTACTATTTCATATCCTGCATTTAAAAGTTCTACACAAGTATGAGAGCCAATATATCCTGCTCCTCCAGTTACTAATATTTTATTCATAAAAATCCTCCTTCTATAATTTATATAATTTTGATTATTTATCTTCATCATAAATTATGACTTTTGACTGACTCAAATATGAAGCAAATGTATCAATAGTCATACTTCTATTTGCATATATTCTTGGTATTTGATAAAAGTCTTTGTGTATATCAGAATTATAAACTCCACCAGTCATCATCATTCCAAACTGATACTTGTCCTTTACTATTTGAAGTGATGTATCATCATATTTACCATAAGGATAACAAATTGTTGTAAGTTCTCTTCCAGTTAATTTTTCTAATCTTTCTTTTGATTTTAACAATTGTTCTTTTTGCTCTTCATCAGATAATGTAGTTAAATCTAAATGATTTTTTGTATGAGATTCTATTTCAATATAACCGCTACTTGCCATTTCTTTTATTTGTTCTTCTGTTAAATAGTTTTCTCCATTTATATAATCTGTTATTATATATAAAGTTGCTTTTTGTTTATATTTTTTAAATAATGGATAAGCATTATTATAAAAATATACAAATACATCATCAAAAGTTAGTGCAACTGGTTTTTCATATTTATAAAGCTTATCTAATTCACTCGTAAATATTGTTTGATAGCCATTTTCTGTTATATACTTTAATTGTTCTTCTAAAGTAGATGGCTTTAAAAAGTTTTCTACATCTAAATTATCGCCATAATCATCTAATATAAAGTGATACATAAATATTGGGACAACATAAGTAGCGTTTTGTGGTGGAAGTTCCACTTCAATTTTATCTTTTTCATCTGTTTCGTTTTTAGTTTCTTCTTTGTTATTGCTATCTGCAATTACATTATCATTATAAATATTGGTATTTCCAGAAATTAAGCCAATAATTGCAATTATAACAATTATTGATATAGATATAGCTACTAATATAATTTTATTTTTTCTATTTTTTTTATTATTTCTTTTCATACATTCTCACCCTCAAAAATTTTCTCCCATTCTTTCACTACATTAAAGTCATAATACTTTTTAACATTCTCAGTAGAATTATTTGATATTTTACTCCACTCTTTTTTAGAATTTAATAAATTTAATATTTCTTCTGCCATTTTTCCTTTATTTTTGTTTTCTACTAATATACCATTTTCTCTATTTGTTATTATTTCTCTAGGACCTACTTCAATATCAAAGCTTATAACCGGAAGTCCTACTCTCATTGCTTCACATATTACAAGTGAAAAACTTTCACAATTTGAAGTTAATAAAAATACCGAAGCTAAAGTAAGTTCTTGATTTATTTTTTTACTTTCCATTCTACCTGGTAATTCTACATAGCCATTTAGTTCTAGCTCATTAATTTTTTCTTCTAATGCTTTTCTTTCAGTTCCTTCTCCAATTATTTTTAATTTTAAGCTCTTATCTTTTAAATGAACTATTTTAAAAACTTCTAACATTGAAATAAAGTCTTTTTCTTTTTCTAGTCTTCCTACACTAATTAAAACTTTATTTGTAAAGTCAGCCTTTTTATCTATTTCTAATTTTTCTATCATATTTGGAATTAATGTAACTTTTGCTTTAGAATTTCTTAAATAATTTTCATAATCTTCTTTTGCTTTATTTGTCATTACAATAACATAATCAATATTATTAAATGATTTTTTTATTTTTCTTATATAACTTTCATCATTTTTATACGAATGTTCTTGAGTAACATTTAATGTGTCATGCCTTTTAATCATTTTAGCAAATTCTATTCTAGTAGAAACCAGTATATCTGTATTACATTTATTAATTGCTTTTTTCATTTTTATAAATTTGTAGTACCCGCATTTTATCATTATAAAGCTTTGTTTTAATATCTCTGCTATATTATGAGTGTTACAAGCTTCTTTTAAGGCTTTATGATTTGGTCCAAATTTACTTAAAAATCTAATTTTTACTTTAGAATCAATTTCATAAAAAGACTTTCCATTAAGCATATCATATACAGATATTATTTCTATTTTATAATTTGAGTTTTTTGCTAACTGATTTATTAGTGTTATAGTTTGCTTTTCTAATCCACCATAATTTAAATGTAACATTAAAAATGTTATTTTTTTCAAAAGTTATACCTCCAAATTTATTAAATTATACAATAAAAAATGAGTATTGTCAAATATAAAAAACTTGCAATACTCACATATTTACTTAACATTTTTTAGTAAATTTAGCTATTAAATTTTATTCTACAACTGTACTTTCAGTTTTAGGATTTAAATAAAGTATCTTATCTTTTCTAAATCTTCTAATTACTTCTTTTATCTTTTGAGTAATATTTACTTTATCAATTACTTTATCCAATGTTTTACTTAATATAAAGCTAAATACTTTATCAATAATTGCACAAGAAATAAATATTACCAAACATTTTAATATAGAGTGACCAACTAAAAAGCGTGAAAACATATATTTAGTGTTTGGAGAAACATTACTCCATATATAGCCACGGACTAAAAAATTATCATGTATTAAATATATTCCAAGCGTTGTTGAAGAAATAAAGTTTACTATTTTACTTTCAAATGTAATGTTTTTAAAGAACTTAAATATATAAATTGCTGCAATAACTGCAAAAATACTATTTATACTTGAAAGACAAGAGTATGAATTTGCTACATCTTTATTTCCTAAATGCTTTCCTAAAATTGTTATTAAAACTGAAAACATAATTATTACTAAACTTGATGATATAGATATAATTAAATTTTTTATATTTTTTGAATTTGATTCTACAGTATGTAATCTAATATATGCTCCTATTATATACATAACTAAAAAAGTGTCTATATTACTATATCCAAATACTTCAAGACTTAATTTGGGATGAATATTTAAAACTGATACAATTGTTGGTATAGTACTCCATATTGTAATTATTATCGTAATCATTTTTAAATACGATTTTCTATCTAATTTCTTTAACATAGAATTTAAGTATGGCGATATTAAATATAATAATATGTAATTAATAACAAACCAACAGTCTGCAGTAAATGGTATTATAGATTTTATTAAATTATTTAGTGAAAAGTTTACTATATTAAATTTATAAAATATAAGAAAAATTATTATTCCGTATAATGTCATTTTCTCCACTAGCTTAATTATTTTGTTATAATTATATTTTTTATTAATCAAAAAGTATCCAGTAATTAAAATAAAAATATCACATGCAAGTTTTCCACCAAGTACCATTATTTTTATATAAATTTCATTAAATGTTAACCCAAAATTACTATAATCAAATCCACCATGTCCTGAATAATGATGGAAAACTATTAGTATCATACATAATATTCTAAGTAACTCTAAGGAAGAATTCCTTACCTTCTTATTGCTATCCATCGTATTTTACCCCTACTTTATAAATGTTAAAACTGACATTCTCCATCTTGAGTAATTAAATTAGAAGATATAACAGATTTTATTCTAGAAATCTTTTTTAATGCTTCCACTTCATTTTTTCCTGCTAATTCATAAATTATATCTATTTTTTCAGTTGAAGCATTTCTTGATTTTACTCTATACTTCATTTTATTTTCATCTAATATATTTGATATTTTATCTTCAGTATCAAATCCTCTAAAACTTACTACTAATAGATAAGGTATTTTATTTCCTGGTAGCTTTTCAAATAGTAATAATCCAATTGTTAAAATTACAGCAAGGGCACAAGCTATTGAATATACACCTGCTCCAATTATTATTCCATTTGTAATTGACCAAAATAAAAATAACAAATCCTTTGGCTCTTTTATAGCTGTTCTAAATCTTACAATAGATAAAGCACCAACCATACCTAAAGATACTATTACATTAGCTTGCATAGACATTACTACGGCTGCCGTAACTAGTGTCATTAATGACATAGTAACATTAAATTTCTTTGAATATACAACATTATCACATGTAAGTTTATACACAAAATATACAATTAATGAAAAGCCAAATGCAACTGCCATTGTTATGACTACAGTACTAATAGATATACTATTAGTAAAATTTAATAAAAACTTATTTTTAAAAATATCTGAAAAACTAAAATCACTCATACAAACACTCCTTATCTACTACTCTATTTTGTATAATTCTTCCATTTAAATACTTTGAATACGATGTTTGTTCTAAAGTATTGATATTTAATAACCAAGAAATATAATTAGGTAAAAATTCGTCATATTTTACTTCTAATATATTCATTCCCTTTTCATTTATAGGGATACTTTTACAATCCTTTTTAAAGAAATCAGATGTATCATAACTCATAGATATATTATAATCAAGAGTTACTCTAACATTTCCAGCAGGATATGTGTAAGGAATTCTATTATAATCAATAATTATTACTGGCTTATAACCATAAAACTTTGTTTTTATAATAAATTCATTTAACAATTTATGATTATCTTTACTTACTTCTAATTTTCCTGCGATTAAATCCAATACTTGTTCTTTTGTTACTTTACAAG
The DNA here is from genome assembly GCA_947628335.1 of uncultured Clostridia bacterium. The sequence continues at coordinate 7,049 of CANQZT010000001.1, forward strand.
AAACTTTATTTGTCATATTGTTAATCTTAAATTTTTTTTCAATACATATATAACTTTCATCGTAGTTATAATATCTTATTCTATATTTTTCTCTTTTACTTACACCATTTAGTACTTGATAATAGCTTGTATTTTGATAATCATCAAAATATAGGCTTCTTATAAAATATGTTCCATCTTCCATAGTATTTTTATCTACTTTTAGCAAACTTGAAAGTCTAGATTTTAGCTCTTCAAATTGGTATGTATTTATATTATATTTTAATTCATGTCTAAACTTTTTCTTATTCTCTATTTCCATACTTTATATAATTTTCCTCCATTATAATCCTTCTATATAATTATCTAAAACTTTAAGTCTTAATTTAAACCAATTCTTTATTTGGCTAAACTCACTTTCTACATTTTCGCCTTTATTCCATTTTTCATACTCTCTATCAATAGCCCCAGAAAATGTTAATTCTTTATAATAGTTATCTATTATTTGATTTAATTTTTTTTCTGTTAAAGCATCTTTTCTTAAATACTTCCATCTATTTATTAAATTTTTTTTGTAATTATTTGCTGTTCCAAAGTCTATTTTTATTACATCATTTACTCTTTCATAATCTATTCTTTGCTGAGTATCATAATCTACTCCAAAAGTAAAATCTAAATCCCATGGAGTTAGTAACACTTTTGTGTCCTTATTCATATTTTTTACTGAAAAATAAACGTTTTTAGGCTCATAATTGTCATTTGCATTTAATGCTAATAAGTAAAGTCTATAATTAATAAAGTTATCTTCATAAAAAGTACTTTCTATTACATTATCGGTAATGTTTTCAGAGTAATAATCTTTAATTTTACTTAATATATTATACCAATATATAGAATTATCTTTTAAGTCTTTAGGATATTTTATTTCAAGTCCATGATAAGTTGAAGAGTTAACCGACTTAATCTCACTTTCATCAAAGTTTAACAAATCATGTGCTACTCCTTTAAGCAAAATTCCAGAATCTATAGAAGACGTTTCTTTTAAATTTAAAATTTTATTATCTATTGGTTCTTTTAAAACATATAATCCTACATACTCATTATCCATAAATACTTCAACAAATTTTCCATTTAAAATAGTTTTATGTTCAGTATTTAAATCAGCATTTATTGAATTCCAAAGTTCATAACTTAGCAAGTTTCTAATTTTTGATATATCTGAATATAGAGAATCTAATATCCATATAGAATTTGTAGTCATTCCTAATAGTGATAATTCTTGCTTATTATTTTCACCTAGTTTTATCCTATATGATTTTTTTAATGACGTCTTTGTTGAAGAACCTCTAATTCTTATATTCATTTGAGAATCCATACTATATTCTGATTCATTTTCTGTATATTCAGGGTCAATTACTTTTATATTTCCAAAAGAATAATCTTCTCCAACATCATTTGCATCATTACTAATTGTTATAGTTGGAAGATTAGTAAAAGCTATGTAATATTTATTGTAATAATAATTTGAATTACTATATACTTCTATTTTATCTTTGAAGTCAATTTTTCTTTTTATAGTAATAGAATCTTTAAATTCCTTGTCATCAATTATATTTTTGGCTTGAGAATTAGTTTCTATTTTTATATTTAAAGTTACTTCTTTTCCATTTTGCTTACTACTTACAGGATAATAAAACGTTTTTGTATTACTATCATAAGGCAAGGTTACATCATCTATTTTTATTGAAGTTACTATATTATTTTCCTCTTTACCATACCTTTTATATTTAAGATAATTTTTTAGATATTTGTTCCAAATTACATAATAAGCTATTAATGCTAGAACTATGATTATTAGTAGCCATAATATTACATTTTTTATTCTATTTCTAGTAGTGCTTATCATAATACCTCCTAGTATACACAAAGATGCAACGTATCACCTTCAAATTTTAACTCTGATTCATCAAAACAATTGTAATCTATGCTTTTAAATTCTTTTTCATATTTTTCGTTTTTACATTCTAATTGTTTTATTCTTCTATTCATAAAATAATTAATAATTTCAATTCTACAATATTTCGTTCTAAACACTCTTTCATTTATATCATAATGAGATTCTAAATCATCATAATGAAGCAAACAATTAGCATCTTCATAAAATATAATATTCTTTATTTCTATATTATTTTGTTTCTCGTACTCTTCTATATGGTTTTTTATATTTAAAGCATACTCTTTTTCAACATAATTTAAAATATAATGGTCTGTAATAATTCTATTATACTTATAACATTGAACACTCAAGAATACTAATATTATTGCTAAAAATATATTAATAAATACCTTATTTTCTAATTTTACATTAACTAATAAATAAATTATTGATAGCCAAATAATAGATGCAAAAGGATATATAGCTCTAGCTGAAATATTAACTGCTCCTACATCAATAAATAATTGTGGTAGAACAGATGTAATTACACATGCAAGTAAAATATATATAAATCCTAGAAATACAACTATGTTACTTTCCTTTTTATTATTTTTAAATTTATCACAATATCTAAAAATAATAAAAGAAATTATGGAAAATACAATTATAAAAATTGCAATAAAAAAGTATTTTGGCATTACACCATACGAATCTAAAATGATATTTTTCATACCTTTAACTACTTTTCTTATACTTTCAAGGATATCTAAATTTCCTGTAGTCCTTGACGTACTTTTACTTCCAAGCAGTCTTACTAAAAGATATGAAATTCCCATAGTAAATCCATAAACAGAAGCTGTAATTAAATTATTTATTATAAACTTTTTAATGCTATCAGAATATTTTACTATAAATATTGTTGATAGTGCTATAAATAAGGCTACAGTTCCTTGATACGAAAATGATGATAAAATAAGTAATATAGTAGAATATAATAAATTTATTTTCTTTTTAGTATCAAGATATTCTATTAAAAATTTTGTTGCTAAAATGCAAAGCAATATAGAAAGTGCAAAAATTCCTTTTTCTATATAAATGCAATAATCAATTAAAAAACAATTAATTATAACTCCAGTAGATAAAAGTAAATTTAAAAATTTATTATTTATATACTTTTTTAGTATGTTAAAAAGTACGAATATACTCATTGTAATAGATAATATACTAATAAAAAAACTAATAGCATACGTTTCATATATAGATAATCCTATTTTACTTACCAGTCCCCAAAATAAAGCCACTATATATCTTCCAATAATTATATAATGATTATATTCATCCATAAATGGTGCTGCATACATTCTATATGTGCATCTAGAAAATTCTAATTTAGACATATTTCCAAAAAAAATTAATGTAAGCAATAAACATAACCACAATATTTTATTGTCAATAAAAAAATATTTTATAAACTTCTTTATTCTTTCCATAATTCCCCCAAATTACTTTATATTTTTTTCCTTTATAATATATATAGGTCTTCTTTTAACTTCTAAATATGTTTTTGATAAATACTGACCAATTATTCCTAAAGAAAATAATTGTATACCACTTACAAAAAATATTATACACACTAAAGATGGCCAACCACTTGTTGGATCACCAATTACTAAAGTTTTAATAATAATTACTATTATTAAAATAAATGCTATTAAGCAAAATAAAACTCCAATAAAAGATGATAAAATAAGTGGAGCTGTTGAAAAGGCAGTAATTCCCTCTACTGCATATTTAAACAATTTCCAAAAAGACCACTTAGTTTCTCCTGCTACTCTTTCAACATTTTCATATTCTAGCCATTTAATTTTAAATCCTACAAAACTCCATAATCCTTTAGAATATCTATTATATTCTTTAAGCATCAAAATAGAATCTACAACTTGCCTTGTCATAAGTCTATAATCTCTTGCTCCATCAACCATTTCTATATCAGAAATTTTATTTATAAACTTATAAAAGATTCTTGCAAAAAAACTACGTATTTTAGGTTCGCCTTTTCTCGTTATTCTTCTTGTTCCAACTACATCATAGCCTTCATTTTTCATAGTATTATACATTTTTTTTAGCATTTTAGGTGGGTCTTGCAAATCAGCATCCATTAAAGTTACTAATTCTCCTGTACTTGCCTCTAAACCTGCAAGCATAGCAGATTCTTTTCCAAAATTTCTAGAAAAAGAAATAAACTTAACTTTTTCATCTTTTTTTGCTAAATCTTTTATTATATTTAATGTGTTATCGCTTGAGCCATCATCTACAAATATATATTCAAATTGAATTTGCTTAAAGTCATTTATTCTTACTTTTTCCATTTCTTCATAAAAATAAGGTATAGTTTTTTCTTCGTTATAAGAAGATATTATTACTGATATTTTTTCCATATTGTCCGTCCATTCATAAAATTATAAAAATTTTTCATTTTCTGTACCCTTAAATTTTTGTAAAGTTTTCTTTAAATCTTGGGTATTTTCTTTATTCATAATGAGTAGTGCATCATCTGTATTTATTACAACTATATTTTCAATACCAGTTGTAGCTATCACTTTTTTATTACAGTTGTTTATAACTATATTGTTTTTTGAATCATAAGAAATTATATTACCATTTAATATATTACCATCTATATCTGGAGTCTTTAATCTTTCAACAGACAGCCAACTGCCAACATCATCCCATCCAAAATTTCCTGGTATTACATAAATATTATCTGCCTTTTCCATAATTCCATAGTCTATAGATTCTGATGCTATTTTGCTATATTCTTCATTTAAGATATTATCATAATTTTCAGTGTCTACAACATCATAAATTTTTTGTATGCTAGTATACAAATCAGGCATATATTTTTCAAAGCAGTCAAACATTACAGAATTTTTCCATATAAACATTCCACTATTCCATAGATAGTTACCACTATTGCAATATTTTTTTGCATTCTCATAATTTGGCTTTTCTACAAATTTTTCTACGTGATATATCATATCACTATTTATTCTATCTCCCATTTTTATATATCCATAGCCTGTTTCTATATGCTCTGGTACAATTCCTAATGTTACTATATTTCCAAGTTTAGAATAATTTAATGCAAGTTCTAAATTACTTAAATATATAGTTTCATTGTTTATTAAATGGTCTGAAGATAGAACTATTACATTTGCATCTTCATATCTACTTTTAATTACTGCTGTTGCAAGTCCTATACATGGAGCAGTATTTTTCCCTTCAGGTTCATACAAAATATTATCTTTTTTTATTTCAGGCAATTGTTTACTAATAAGTTCTTCATATTTTTTATTTGTAACTATATATATATCTTCTATATCAACTAGTGGTAATATTCTTTTTACTGTAAGTTGTATCATTGTAAGTGGTGAGTCAGTTAAAGCTAAAAATTGCTTTGGCATATTAGTTCTACTCATTGGCCAAAATCTTTCTCCCTTTCCACCAGCCATAATTATTACTACATTTTTCATATAATCCTCCTTCTACTTTTTAAAATTCATAACTACTATTCCAATTATTATTAAAGCTATTCCTATAAAGCCTTGAATTGTAACACGTTCTTTAAATATTAAAAGAGCAGCAATTAATGATAAAATTTGTGTAATACCAGTTAAAATTGGTAAAATGAAAGATAAATCATAAGTAGTAACAATTTTAGTAAAAAGTAAAAAGCTAACAATGTATAACACAAGTCCTAACATACTAATAAGATTAATGTTAAAATTTAAAGTTCCATCACTTATAGCAATTGTTCCTGCATTATTTCCAAGTTTCATTAAAACTAGTCCACCTGTAGTAAAACATAAATATAAGCCTAATAATAGATATTGCATATAAAATTCCCCCTTATAATCAATTAATTATTACAGAACATACCATTGTAAGTCCGTATATCAAAATATATATTATTAAACTTTTATCACTTAACACTACATCTACTGGATCTCCAAAAGAATCTCCCTCAATGATAAGACTATATTTAAAAAATATAAGTATCAATATAGGAATACTTATTAAAAATAATATTCCTTCTTGAGATATAGCCCAAAGAGAATAAAAGACCATTGTAAGTGATAAAGCTACATACATATTTTTATCTAAAAAGCTTTTATTATAACTTTTCAATATTGGTCTAGCACTATCTTTTAAGTTAATTAATTCATTTCTTCTCTTTCCAAATCCTAAGAAGAATGAAGCAAACATTACAGTTAAATATAAATATTTAGAAATCTGAATAGCTGATATTATTGAACCATAATAAAGCCTTGCTACAAATCCCAATACAATACATATTACATCTATTAATACTACATTTTTTAATTTAAAGCTATAAGCTAAGTTTAATAATAAGTAGCCTATTAATATAGAATATAATTTTAAATCTAAACCATTTATTAAAAAATTTAAAGTATTCGCTATTAAAAATATTACAATTGCTAATACTAAAGCAAACTTTACACTTATTCTTCCACTTGCTATAGGCCTATTTTTCTTAACTTTGTGCTTTGCATCTTTTTCTTTATCAGCTATATCATTTACAATATACACTACTGATGATATTAGGGAAAAAGCTAAAAAACCTATAGTTAATTTATAAAAATTAGTAAGTGTAAATTGTCTTCCAAAAAACATTGTAGCGTATACTAATAAATTTTTTATCCAATGTTTTACCCTCATAAGAGTTAAAACATCTTTAATTTTTTGCATTTTTTTCCTCCTTAATTAGTTTTAAGAATAATTTTTTATACTTGTCCACTAACACTTCAGTTGAATATTTTTTTAATATTTCCTCACGTGGCTTTACATATTTTTTTCTATTATTCAAAATTTCTAATATTTTTTTAGCAAGGTCTTTTTCATCTTTAGTCTTTGCTATTAGTCCCATTTTAGTATTTTTTATAATTGTTCTAACACCAGGCAAATCTGATGCTACAACTGGGCTATTACATAACATAGCTTCTAATTGCACCATACCAAATGCTTCTAATGAGTTTATACTAGGAAGAACAAATACTCCTATAGAACTGTAAAATTTTATTAAATCTTCATCTGATAATCTTCCTAAAAACTCTACATCTTTTATATTATTATTATTTATATATTCTTGTAACGTTGCATAAACGCTTCCACCTGCTACACTCTTATAATCACCAGCTATTTTTAATTTTGCGTCTTTTTTATTTTTCTTTATAATCTGGAAAGCTTTTAATAAAACGTCTATCCCTTTTTCTTCTACTATTCTACCACAAAATCCTATTACATTATAGTCCCTTTCTACTTCAACAGGTTCTATTACTTTAAAAGGTGGAGCAATTTCTACTAACTTATCTTTTGCTTTATTTAAAATTCTAGAACTATTAGAATAATCTATAGAAGTTGTTACTACCTTACTAGCATTTTTAAATGCTATCTTGTGTGATAAATCCATTACTTTAACTATAAAATTATTTAACAAAGATTTTGGTAGATTAATATCGCAATGATATGTAACTACAAGTTTATTTTTATCTACTAATTTAGAAATTACTCCAGACTCTAACATAGGTAAATGTATATTTACTATATCATTTTCTTTTGCTAATTTTTTTACCGTTGTAATAAATTTAGGGCTAACTGTTCCTTTGCTTATTTTCATAATTACGGGAGTTCTAATCACTCTTACATTGTTAATTATTTCTTCTTCAGGCAATTTGTCATGATTAGAACATACAACAGTAACTTGATTATTAGGGTCTTTAGCTAATTCTTCTGCTTCTATTTTGGCTGTTTCAGTAACTCCACTTATATAAGGAGTATAGTAATTTAATGCTATTAAAATTTTCATAATTACTTATTTCCTTCCTCTATTTTATAATAAAATCTATAATATGTATGAGTTCCATCTTTCATTCTTTCAGTCAAAAAGTCATACTTTATATTTTTATCCTCAAAATTATATCTTGCTCCTGCATTTGGACAATCCTCGATAGAAATAATTACTTTATTTTTTAAAGATTGCTCATATAAAAATAATAATTCTCTATTTATATTAATTGAACTTTTAAATTTATCTACCATTATTGGCGTATATAAAGCTATATTACCAATTATAACTAATGATAATAAAACATAATATATTTTCTTAAATATATTACTATTATTTATTAACAATAGATAAATCGCAATTATTGGTAATAAATATAGTTGTGGATAATATCTTAATTGCCATACTACAGGTAAAATTGGTATTGGAAGTATAATAAATAAAACGACTAATATCAACAATATATTTTCTCTACGTTTCTTTTGAATATTTCTTATTATATAAAATACTATAACTGGAATTGACAAAATTAACATTCCACTATACCAAGGGCCAAATCCTCCAACTCTTGTATCAGCATATTGCATAGAGTCAAACTCTGATTTATAAATACTAAAAGGTATTTTTAATTCTGGCTTTTTATCATACCAAGTATAAGTTTTTGAAAATAATGTATATAAGAATTTTTCTACATGATTATACTCAGTTAAACCAGCTGGCTCATTATCTGTAACAATATCTACACCTGATTCTTCTCCTAGTAAAGGATAGAAAGGATGACCATATTTTACAAAGTTTTTAATATATACAGAAGCTCCTACAAAAACAACTGCAAATATATAAACACTTAAAAAGTATATAAACCATTTTTTAAATGTTGCTTTAAAATTCTTTTCTTTTATTGATATATATAACCAATATAATATAAAAGCTCCTACAAACATTGTGCAAATAAGTAGTGAAGTAAACTTAATATTTACACACACAATTATTAAGCCTGCAAGCCAATATAAATATAATTTACTATCTTTATTTTCTGTAGTTAATTTTAATAATACAAGTATAATAAAGAATAATGTATTAGCAAAAATTCCATCTACATAATAACAAGTTGCTTGAGTAAGTGAAATTGGATTAAGTGCAACAGCTAGGGCAAATAGAATAGAAAAAGCTATGTTTATATTCTTTTTCCTTAAATACTTATATAATTGTCCAAAAAGTAAAAATATAAGTAAAAAGCCAAGTGCTTTACCATTTTCGATATTATTAGTAAATGCGTATATTACTGCTGCAAAAGTTTCTACTGCTCTTGCATAATGCTGAGTCCATATATCCCCACTACTAATATTATATATAGGATTCATACCTTTTTTCATTAAGCCAATCATTTCTTTATGATAAGTATTTCCATCCCATGTTTCATCGTAAAATATTCCCCCAACAAGTATTGCTATAAATAATATAATTATTGATATAAAAATGTTTATAAGCAATTTTTTTAATAATTTGTTATCTTTTGGCTTATTAAAAATAAAAAATGTTATAAATGCACTAATAAACATATACATAGGGAAATAAACTGATGATATTCCTATTCCTAGTATAAAAAATACTGATGTTACTGAAATTGATAAAAATATAAAACTTAATAAAAATGTAGTTACTATATCAAAATCAACCAATTTTAATTTTTCTTTGATACTTTTCAAATTAATTCTCCTCTCTATACTTTCCAATCTATTATTTTGTCTTTTTTTACAAGATAACTTTTTCTTGCAAGTCTAGCTAAATATATATCACTCAAAGAATCTGAATAAAAACTGTTTATAATATAATTTTTATATTTTTCATTAATTCTTCTTACTTTTTCTTCTCCATAACAATTAGGAGTATTAAATTTTCCTGTGTTTTTATCTACCTTACTTGCTATTAAATCTTTAACTCCAATATCTTTCATTATTGGATATAATAAAAATTCAGGAGATGCAGAAATTATTATTTTATTTTCCTTTTTATCTTCATAAAACCACTTTTTTATCTTACTAATTTTTTTAACCCAAAACTTATTTACTACATCCTCTACATTATCTATATATTTTAAAAATGAAAAAAACTTTTCTTTAAATTTTATTTTTTCTATGATATTTACCTTAAAAGCTATAAAAAATATAACATTAATTGGCAAAAATAACAATATTTTTGGCTTAATTTTTATACAATACAAATAAAAATCTATTGTACTATCGCCATTATAAATTGTTTTATCAAAATCATATACATTAATAATAACTTTTTCTTTGTCTTCATTATATTTTTTCATTTGGAATTCCTCGTATTCTATTAAAAATTCTTTTTATTCTTATTTTTATACTAACACAAATATCTACAACTCTTAACATAAATTTCATGTTGTGTCTTCTAAAGAATAACTTTGCTTTTTCTGGCTTACTTGCCCAAGTAGCATCAAATCTATGTACCATACAAGAGTTATCTGTAAATTTATTATTTTGATGATCGTAACTTAAAGGATAAAAATATTCTCTAGGATATACTGTTAAATTTCCATTATAAAATTCCTGAATTTCATTCTTTTTATTATCGAACCCTAATTTATCTAGTATTTTTGTTATTTGTCTTGGGATTGACATAGCATATATATCTTTAATATCAAAGCCTTCTAGTTTGTCATAGTTTGAAATAAGTTCATCTATAAATATATTATGTGGATGCTTTGCTCCTATAACTGCAGCATTTACAAGGCCTGAATCTTCAATTCCAACAAAACATTCTTTTTCTAAAATATGAGATACATCTTTTAAGATTTCCATATCTGTATCAAGGTATATTCCTCCATATTCAGAAAGTGCTTTAAGTCTTGCATAATCAGCAACAAAAGCCCATTTTTTATTTTCATAAGCTTCTTTTACAAACTTATTTTGATTAAAATCAAAATTTTCTTCGTTCCATAATTTTATTTCGTAATCTGGCAAAAACTTTTTCCAAGTTTTCATACATTTAATTGCAAGTTTTGAAAGTTTTCTTGGTCCAAACCAACAATAATGTATTATTTTTGAACTTTTTTCTTTCACACTATTCCTCCTCTATATCTACATACTTTTATATTTTATAGCCAAAAATCTATAATATATTCTTTTAGAAAGAAAAATACTTACCAATCTAGATTTATTATTTTTTATTGCAAAATGTAATAATTTATTTCCTATTTTTTTATTTAATCCTTGAGAACATATTAGTTTTTTTAAATATATATTATTATAAAGTATTGCTTCTAATTTTTTTACTTTTTTGCAAAATTCAACTACAAGTTTGTCTTTATCTTTAGAAAGCATTATTTTTTCTAACAATTCTTCATAATACCTTCTTGTGCAAATCATGTATATTAATTTATTCTTATCATCTAATGATATATCTTTTATTTCATATATTCTATCACAAATAATTTCTAAGGCATCAATTAATTTTAATTGTGATATTGAAAACTCTTCGTGCATAACTGAATCTTCATTTTGTACGTACTTGTATAAAGGCTTGTCTATATACCCTATTTTACTTGCTTTTTGTAATATTACAGGAATTGTAGCTAAATCTTCATAATTAATGTTTTCAGGAAATTTTAAATCGTTAAATAATGCTTTTTTAATTATTTTATTGCAACAAGAAGCTGCTATCATTACATCTAAAAGACAAATCTTATCATCTTTAATTTCGTTATTTTTTGCTTCAACCACAAAGTTATTTTCTTTTTTTTCATAATCTATATTTTCTATATCGCAAATTACAATATCTAAGTTTTCCTTTTTTATTTTTTCAAACATTTTTATATAAAAGTTCTCATCAATAAAATCATCTGAATCTATAAAGCTCAAATATTTTCCCTTAGCGATTGAAATACCTAAATTTCGTGTAGCTCCTCTACCTTTATTTTCCTGTGATAAAAATATTAATTCACTATGATCTTTTAAATACTTTTTTATAATTTCTTTTATATTCCCTTTTGAGCCATCATCTATTACTATTATTTCATATCTAATTTTTGTTTTTTTTAAAGCTAACAAAACAGATTCAATACATGAACTAAAATACTTTTCTGTATTATATACAGGTATGATAATAGATAAATCTATTTCTTGCATTATACCTCTCCTTAGTTTCTAATAAACTCTTCTATTTTTTTACTAGCAAATATGTTATATTCTTTTTTCCACTCATAATACAATTTCATTACTTCTTGTTTGTTTTCTAATACCTTTTTTATTTTACAATAAATTTCGTCTATGTCGTCTTCACTTTTTACTATTAAATAATCAGCTAATTTAGAATTTTTAAAATAATGATGATTATTTCCTGTAATACAAGGTACACCAAGTTCTAAACTTTCAAGTGGTACAACAGGTGAACATTCTGTAAATGTCACATATAAATTAATATCATTTAAAGCCATTCTATTTAATAGTTCTTGTCTTGGTAAATAATTTAAAGTTTTATCATTTATTTGGATATTCATTGTAGTACAAAATTCATCTATTAGTGGAGTTACTGGAATAATATCAACAACTGAATTTTTTACCATAGATGCTGCACTTAACTGATTTATAGTATTTTTTCCCCATCTATCTCCAGCTGCATAAGAGCCTAAATAAACTTTACTTTTGTCTTTATAAAAAGAATTGTCTTTAGTTACTTTCACATTCTTTACATTATTTACAACAAAATATGAATTATAACCTTTCTTTCTATAAAATTCTGCCATACTTTCTTTGAAAAAGCCAACCTTTTCTACTAGTCCTCTATCAACCATTTCCATAATACTATATAAAAAGTAAGATTCATCTCTTTCTACAAACATTGAATGAGAACCATGCCATAAAAAATTAATTTTTATATTATTATTTTTTTCTTTTATTTTCTCTACTAATTCTTTCCACCCAAAAGTTATAGAACTCATTACTACATATTTTACATTAGTTTCTATAATAGCATTTGCAATATTTTCTATCTGTTCTTCATTTAATAACTCTTTAATCCCTACTGTATTTTCAAACAAATCTTTTGAAGAATTCATTATACCAATACATTCTGGATTATATATACAAAATCCTTCTTTTCCTGAAAAAGATAATATTTTTTCTATTATAGCTTCAGTATCTTTCTTTGGATAAAATAGAATACTTTTCACTTTTTTTATATGTCTTGACATTTATTTCACCTTAAAATTACATTTTTAAAAATTCTTCTACGCTATTCTTACTTTTTATATCGTAGTCTTTTTTCCATTCATTATAAAGCTTAAAAATTACATCTTTATTTTCTAAAGCATATTTAATTTTTTCACTAATTGCTATTATATCATCTTCTCTTGATACAACTAAATATTCTTCAAGTTTTGTATTTTTAAAATAATGATGATTATCACCAGTAAGGCAAATAGTTCCTACTTCCATACTTTCTATTGGTAACATTGGAGCACATTCAGAAAACGTAACATACAAATTTATATCATTTGTAGCCATTTTCTTTAAAAGTTCATCTCTTGGAACTCCTTTATTTAATCCATTCATTTCTATATTTAGTTTTGATGCAAATACTTGTCCTTCAAAATTCAAAGGTACACTATCAATTATAGAATTTTCGATTAAAGAAGCTCCTGCTATTTGATTGAACATATTTTTTCTCCAATCCATTCCAGCTGCATAAAGTCCTATTTTAATATTTTCATTCATACTTTTATTTTGATTTAATTTCACAATTTCTTTTTTTAAGTTGTTATCTAATCTTACTGTATTTTCCACAAATGCAGTTTTAAATCCTTGTGATTTATAAAAATTTAAAAGACTTTCTTTACAAGTACCAATTACATCTATAATTTTTTCTCTATGCAAATTTATAACTTTTAAATTAGTTTTCCAATTCATTGCATCTACTAACTGGCTATTTATTTGTGAATTACTACTATGCCAAAATACTTTTATTTTGATATCTTTATTTAATTGTTTTATTCTTCTTGCAAGATTATCAAAACCATATTCAAAAGCACTAAAAATTACTTGTTTTACATTTAGCTCATTTACTTTTTTAGCAATTATATCAACTTGCTTATTAGTATAAGTTCCTTGAAGTGGTACTAAATTTTGGAACAGTTCTTTAGTAGCACTAGTAACTCCCATCCATCTAGGATTATGGAAAACAACATAATCTATATTTTTGTTCTTATAATTTTCTAATACTTTTAATGCTTCTTCAACTGAATTTTGTATAATTTTAGGATTTTCAAATTTTCCTTTAGACTGCTTTCTTATATAACGTTTTGCTCCTACATTATTCCTTATTATATCAGTTAAAGTAAGTAAATATCTTAAAGAGTTAGCTCCAAATTTATTATACAAAGAATACTTTAATTTTGCATACTTAGTTAATTTTTGGTATTTTAAAACAATTATTTTGGTATTTTCTGATAAATTTTTCCCATGATTTTCATAATCTAAAGGATAAAAATAGTCATAAGGATATATAAATATTTTTTTATCTAATACTACTAATGAATTATATACATTTGATAAATCTTTATTTAATACTTTTGAAAATACTTGTGTAATGGTAACATTTTCGTTTATATCTACATTTTCTATTTCAACTAATATTTTCTTAATTAAGCTGTGATTTTTTTTACTACACCATAAAATATTAGTTGCAATAGTATTTTCAGTATCAAATCCTAAAAAAATCTCATTTTTAAAGAAACTAGATAATGAACCCTTTATTACTAAATTTCCATCTAAAACAAGTCCACCTTCTAAATAAGCTATATAAAGTCTTAAATAATCATTATATAAAGGATGTTCTTTCTTTAATTTTATATTTTTTATATACTTTTCTAATTTTTCATTATCTAGTACTTCTATATCAAAGTTACTAAGATATTTTTTTGATTTCAAAATATATTTTTTTATATTATTTAGTATAAATACTTTATTCATATTTCTCCTTATTTTATATCTTTTTTAATAATTTCATGATACCCGTCTTTTGTAAAAATTTAATTAACAATCTATATAATTTAAAATTCCATAATTTGTCTACTAACTTTTTACCTCTAGTTCTATTTTCTACTTTGTCTGGATTAAAATATTGTCTTTTATAAAATTCATTAAATAATATTAAATACCTTTCAGCAATTTCTATATTATCACATACTGCTAAATCCACATTTGTTCCCTCTTTAATCATTAAATCAAAATCAGTAGTAATTTTTTCAATCATGTTATCTATTGTAAATCCATTAATTACTTTTTGTCTACATTTATCTTTTAATTTTTTATCTTTGTTATCAATAAAGTAAATTATAGCATTTTTGTATTCTTCTATCTCATTTTTATCATAATTATAATTATGTAAATCTCTTTCTATAGTTTGATATTTCTTTATTACTCTTCCACAAGTATTATCGACTAATTCTTTTTGTCCTCCAACATCTGCTGTAATAACAGGTGTTCCCATAGCAAGAGATTCATACGCTGTGAGAGTTAAGCCTTCTGTTAAAGAACATACTATCGTTACATCTGCAACCTTATAGTAAGCTCTTAGGTCATCAATTGCTCCTACAATTTCAAAATAATCAGAAATTTTATATTCTTGTATAACTCTATCCATATCGTCTTTAGCTCTTCCATATCCAGCAGCAACACACACTATATCTTTTCTTTCTTTAGAAATTTCATAAATTACTCTTGCAAGAAACAAAGGTCTTTTTAAATATTCAAATCTATTTGGAAACAATATAACTTTTTTTCCTTTATATTTTTCTTTTAATTCTTTATACTTTGAAAGTTCTATATCAGGATTATAGTAATTTATATCAGTTCCTATATATGCTACATCTACATTATCAATAGCTCTATCCATTCTATTTAGCATTATATCTTTTAAATATTTAGTACAAGTATAAGTTTTATCTAAATATCTACAAATTGCATTAGAATCTCTAGGATATGAGCCATCTCGCCAACTCCAATCTTCTGCGTGAAGATAATCTACAAATATTACGTTCTTATGCTTACATTTAAGCCATGGAATTGCGTAATAACCATAAAAGCTATTACTTTCAAATACTATATCAATATTTCTTGAACTTATTAAATATGAAATAAACGGAGCCCAATCTTTTCTGTGTAAAAATGTAGTTAAATCAAAGTATTCATCTACTACTTCTTCAAATTTTTGTCTATACATATATTTTTGAGGCTCAGTTGTAACTACAGTTATTTCATATCCATTATCTTTTAACCCTTTAAGCAAATTCAAATTAAATATATCTGCTCCCCCCATTACACTCCAAGGGAACATACAAAGTATCCTTTTCTTTTCTCCTTTTACATTTATAGGCTTTCTATCCCATTTTAATTCTTTAGGATAAGTATCAAACGAATAATCATCTACTGGAAATTGGATAGCTCCTACGTTTTTCTTAATATTTTTTCCAACATTTTTTATATATTTCTCAGCCAATTTTGAAGTTTTTTTATTAGAATTTATTTTATTAAGTCTTCCTGTATCCATTCTTCTATACCAAAATCCATAAAAATTCATTCTAACAGGCTTATATCCCTTACTTAAAAAGGATAGCCACATATACCAATCTTCATGCACACCTTTAGGTAATTTATTATAATCTTCAATTTCAAGAAAAGCCTCTTTTCTAATAAAAGATGCAACAGATACAATATTTTCTTTTTTTTCTTTAATAGTGTTAAATAAAGGAGAGTATAAATAACATTCTTTTCCAAAAGTACATATTGGAGTATAAGCAAAAGTTGCATCTTGATTAGTTAATAAAGTAAAATAACCACACTCAAGCATTGTATTATCAATTAAGTCATCTGCATCAAGACAAAATAAAATATCAGCACTTGCTTTTTGTGCACCAAAATATCTAGCTTTAGCTGGTCCAGCATTTTCTTTTGAATATATCTTAACTCTATTATCTCTTTTTTGTAATTTTTCAAAAACTTCTTTAGTATTTTTACTTGTGCTTCCATCATTTATTATTATCCATTCAAAATATGGAAATGTTTGATTAAAAATACTATTTGCAGTTTGGTCTATATATTTTTCAGCATTATAATATGGCGTTATTATACTAATTAAAGGCTTACCATCATTAATTATATTTCTTTTACTTAATTCTTTTCCAGGTTCTTTTGTAAAATCAAAATATTTTTGCTCATCCATATTGTTACTTCCCCTTATTCTTTTTATTTTTTATTTTTTAATTTTCTATATAATCTAACTAAAAAAGATTTGTTAAGTTTAGAATTAATATTTTCTAATTCATCTTCTTTATCTTTTAATTGTTTTTCCATCCATTCTTTATATTCAATATGTTCTTTATAATTGCTTTCTACTTTTTCATAATTTTTTACCATTTCTTTACCAATTATATTATTAGTTTTTAGCATAGTATTAAATATATCTTCAAAATTTTCATTATAACTTGTATTATAATCTTCTAAAGTATAAACATTTTTATTTATATCTAATTTTTCTGTTATAATATTATAATTTTCATTTACAACTAAATCTATTTTTTCACTATCTAAATTTAATAACTGATTTATACAATTATCAATTGATATATCATCTAAATTCTTCCCACAAAAGTTTTCATCTATTTCTTGGCTCAAGTTTTCTTTTGTTATTATTCCTTTTATGCCACTAATATATGAACTTATAATTGCTATTTTTTTCATTGATAGAGCCTCTAATATACATCTACCAACTCCTATAACCAAATCATTTTCGTCCATTAAATCTTTTACATTATTAACTGAGCCGTGAAATGTTGTATTATCTTTTATGTTTTTTTCTTCTATATAGCTTACGATTTCTTCCATTAAGCTACCATCACCAGCTATATTTAAATGTAAATCTTTTATTTTCTCATTTAATTTTACAAATAAATCTATTGCATTAAATATAGAAGTCTTTTTTTCTTCATTTAATCTACTAATAATTAATACATTTTTTATTTCAGTAACCTTTTTATTAGATAAATAGCTTTCAAAATCTATACCATTATATCTAACAATACATTTATCTAAACTAAAATTATATCTTTTAGCAGTATATTCTTTTATTTTAGGAGTTACTGCTATTATCTTTTTTGCACACTTAAATAATATATTAAAATTTTCTTTATAAGTATAAAAACTTTTTTCAAAATAATTATAAGCATTAAATTTTTCATCATCTATTAAACTAGCTCCCATATGTAAATATACAACATACGGTGTATTAGTAAGTATGCAGGCTGGAAATACAACTTGCATACTTGAAAATTGATTTATATGTACCTCATTTATATTATACTTTTTTATAATATCTACAAATTTTAAAATATCATCATAATCATAGTAACTTCTATCAACAAAGTTAAATTCAAGACATGTTATTCCTTGACTTGTTAACATTTCAGTATATATCCCATTTCTAGAAGCTATAAATACATTATATCCTTTTTTATTTAAAGCCAAAGACTGATTTATAACAAAAGTTTCGACTCCCCCTATATTTAAAACATCTAAACACAATAATATATTTTTACTACTAGAAATACTCAAGATTTATTCCTCCTCTAACCTTGTTCTTTTAAATATTCTCTTATGACGTCTTCTGTTGTTCCATCCATTCTTTTTTCTCCATTGTATATCCATATTGCTCTATCACAAAAACTTTTTACTTGTTCCATACTATGTGAAACAAACACCATAGTCTTTCCTTCTGTTTTTAATTCTTTCATTTTATTTAAGCACTTTTCTTGGAAATGTGCATCTCCAACTGCTAATATTTCATCTATTAATAAAATTTCTGCTTGCACATTAACAGCAATTGAAAAAGCAAGTCTCATATACATTCCTGAAGAGTATGTTCTTACCGGAGTATCAATATACTCTCCAAGTTCAGAGAAGTCTATAATTTTATCTATTATGGGGTCTACATCTTTTTTTCCAAGTCCATACATTGAAGCATTAAAATATATATTTTCTCTACCTGTAAAGTCTGTATTAAAGCCTGCTCCAAGCTCTATCATACTTGAAACTTTTCCATTCATTTCAATAGTACCTTTTTCAGGATATATAATTTTATTCATAAGTTTTAATAAAGTGGATTTACCAGAACCATTAACTCCTATTAATGCTACTGACTCACCTTTTTTTATGTCACAAGATATATCTTTTAATACTACGTGTTTTGTTTTTTTATTTCTCTTTAAATTTGCAAGTCTTTCTTTTAAAAAATAAGCTTTATCTTCATATACTGTAAACTCTTTTGTTACATTTTTTACTGATATTGCTATAACATCTTTTTTCTTACTCTTTTTAGCCACTACTTTTAAACCTCCTCTGCAAAACGTCTTTGTAATTTATTAAATGTTAAATATCCAATTACAAGTATGATAACAGATACTAAAAATATTATTCCAAGATTTTTAAAATTAGGAAGTGTCTTATTGTATAATATATTTTGATATTCAAGCATTATTGAAGTCATTGGATTTAATTTATATATTTTTAAAAATCTTTCTGGCACCATTGTTATACTATAAAGTATTGGGCAAGCATACATCCAAATCATCATAACTGGATTCATAATATATTGAACATCTCTAATATATACATTTGCAGCAGATAGTAACATTACAATTCCTAAGCTAAATATTGCCTGTATTAATACAATTAATGGTAAAAATAATGCTGTCCAAGAAATTCCAACACCAGAAACAAGTAATGCTATAAATATAATTACAGCACTAAAGAAATACTGTATTGTATTACTTATAACTACTGATAAAGGCAGTATTTCTCTTGGAAAATATACTTTTTTTAATATGCTAGCATTATTTGATACACAAACCGTACCAATAGCAATAGTATTAGCAAATGCATTCCAAGGCATTAAACAAATAAATAGATATATTGAATAATGCTCTATATCTGACTTAAATACGAATTGAAATACAATTGAATATACAAATAACATTAATAAAGGATTTAACAAAGTCCATAAAAATCCAAAAAATGAGCCTTTATACCTTCCATTTATATCTTGTTTTACTAAAGTTTTTAACATGTGTCTATAATTATATATTTCTTTTAATTTGTCTATAATATTCATTTTCCTCCCCTTTTCTTTAAGCTTTTTTAAGATAGCCAAACAAATTATATCATACATCTAGGTATTTTAAAAGTGTTTTAGATAAAAATATTTTCTTTTTAGACACGTTTTGGACTAGACAAGCGCTTTAATCCCAGCTAATTATACAAGCTAAATATTATAATGTTTTTAAATTGGCTTATCAAAATAATTTAACTAAGATATCTGCAGATATGATTCTGCCTAAAATAATTAAGGATAGAAATACCAATATAAGAACTTATTATACTAGAGAAGAAATATTAAAAAATTCAGAAATTATAAATACTAAAAATTTTATTTTAGGACTTATCAAAGTTCAACATAAATATAAAAAAACCTAGAATCTTTAAATAGACTCTAGGTTTTTGAATGACCTAGAGCTTCGAAAGTTTTCTAGATACCGTTCTTTATTATTATATTTATTTTATTTCCTTTTATTCATAGGAAATCCCATTATTTCTAAAATATTAACTATTTTAATAGACTTTAATTTTTCCTCAAGCTTATTAATTTCTTCATATATAGAAAAATATAAATCATCATACTGTTCTTTTGTTAATAATTTTTCCATACATCTTACTACCATATATAGATTTGTTATATTATCTGATTTTATATAGGTACTATCAATAAGTTTAAAAGAAAGATAAAATTTACTACTGTAATTATATAATCTATCAGAATGTGCTGCTACATTTCTTATTGTTGTTAAATTTTTTAGGATTTGTTTTAACAACTTATCTGATATCTTGAAATATTTTGCAATTGCTTGTCTATCACTTTGTTTAAGCAATCCATAGTATCTACTAGCTACACCAAATGTAAGAATTTTAACTAATACAAATGGTGGAACAAATCCATATTTATCTAAATAATGTGTTACAGCAGTATGAACATTATAATCTTTTTTTATTTCAATATTAATTTTTTCAAATAAATCTCCTTTTATATCATCACTTATACTATTATCCCAATTAGAAGTATTTAAATAATTTTTTATTCCATATACTTTTGAAATTTGATTTGCCATAATTGATTTTATAACCATTTCTATTTCTAAACAATATTTTAATATTATATTTCTAAGATTTTTATCAAATTCAAATAGAGCATATATCTCATCAAAAGAAACATTACTTATATAATTGCCGTTGGGTTCTTTAAAAATTGATTTATAAGTATTAACAATTGAATAATATGTATATCTTTCAATTTTTCCTAAAAAATCTTTCTTATCAGTAACAGTCACTCCTTTTGACGATAAATAATTAATCAAATATTCGTTTGTTTTGTAGTCTTTCATTGCAACTCCTCACATATAAAAAAATGACCCAAGGCTTCGAAAGTTTCTTGGATACCGCTCACATATATATTACCATATTTTTTGTAAAAAAGCAAGTATTTCGTAAAAATTTAGGACAAACCGCATAAATGCAAGTTATCCACAAAAACATAATATTGTTACTAAAATTTTATATATTTTTTTATCACAACACTAGTAGTAACACGTTTTTTAAGATAAAAAGTCTTAGCAATCTAAAACACCAAATTATTCTATTAAAAATAACAAAATTTATGCAAATTAGAAAAGAAAAAATAGAACGAAAGATAATAAGACTAATACCATCTTATTATCTTTTCTATCTTATAAAGATTCAAACATATCAATTTTCCAAGTATCATTAACTTTTTTTAATATTATATATTCATCTAATTCAAAAAATGAACTTTTTGAACTTATAGCAACTATCATATTATCATCATATAATTTTACATCAAAAGTTCTTTTACTTTGATTAGTAACTCCAAAAATAGTATTTATAAACTCTTTTTTATCCGTATAAGAATATTCATTTTCAGATGAATATATGTAATAATTTCCATCTTTATGTCCATATGGTGTATCTGTAAATTCTGTTTTAATATAATTTATTGCTCTATCAGTAAAATATGTTTCAATTTTAGAAAAATCCAATTTATATGCAGAAACATTAATTACTCCACCAACTGTACCTTCTTGACCAGCTGTGATATCAACCGTATTTGAGCCTGTTAATCCACTTCCTTCTTGAATTATATCATATGCTTTTGAATAAGTATCTTCTACAATTTTAGATGCTTCTTCTTTTGTCATATCATTAGAATTTTTTATTTCAGTTTCAGATGTATTTTTATTTTCTTCTAAAGTATCAACTTGTTTTTGTAAATCTTGTTTTTCATCAGATAATTTTTCAATTTCTTTATAATTTTTTACAAAACCAATATAATAAACTACTCCTAAAGCTACAATTAATAATACAATTATAATTAAGCATATTGTAGTTCCTAAACTAACTCGTATTGCCTTTTTATCTTCCATATATTTTTTCACCTCCTCATCTTTAGTAAATCTTATAATCTGAGATTATAATACCATATTATACATTTTTTTACAATATGCTTTTTCAAATTAAAATTTAATTCCCGGATTTACTATATTATCATCTTTTTCGTTAGATTTTTCTTCCGTTGAAATATTAAAATACTCATCCATTATAGGCTTTACAACGTGAGCCGTATATGTTCCCTCAGCTCCATGTTTTATTATAGCAACTACTGCTATTTCAGGGTCATCATAAGGAGCAAATCCTACAAAAATACCATCATTTGAGCCACTTGAAACTTGTGCTGTTCCAGTTTTACCCGCGACTTCTATTTTAGAGTCTTTAAATAAATTATATGATGTACCTCCTGTATCATTTGTAACAGCTCTCATTCCCTCTTTAATCGCGTCTATATAAGTTTTATCAATATTTAATTTTTTCTTTTCAAAATTTACTCCAGTAAATGAAGAAGCATATTCATCTATTTCTTTAAGACTTACATCATTATTTGTATTTTCATCTGTAATCTTTTTTATTAAAGACACTTTATTTAAAGTTCCTCCATTAGCAATTGTAGAAATATAATTTGCAAGTTGTAACGGAGTATATGCACTATCAGACTGTCCAATAGCAGCAGATAAAGTCATTCCTAAATACCACTCATTGTCTTTTCTGTTTTCTCCAGCAATTCTACCTTCTTCTTCTCCTTGAAGTTCTATTCCTGTTTTCTGGCCTAGTCCAAACATTTTAGAATATTTTATTATTTCGTCTATTCCTATTCTTCTACCAACTTCATAAAAATAACAATTACATGAGCCTTCCAATGCTTCAGATAAATTTACATATCCATGAGTTATTCCATAATAACTAAAAATCCAGCATTTAGGATTATGTCCATAAGGATAAACTCCCGGGTCTAGTATTTTTTCATCAACCGTAATTTTTTTATTCATAAGTCCTGCCATACCAACAAGCATTTTATAAGTAGACCCCGGAGAATAAGTTCCAGATATTGCCCTATTATACATTGGTTTTAATTTATCGTTATTTAGCGCATTCCATTCTTTATTAGTAAGTCCTTTAGTTAAAGCATTTATATCATAATTTGGATAACTTGCCATTGCAAGTACTTCCCCAGTTTTTACATCTAATACAACTACTGCCCCTGATTCTGCATCTTCTACTACTTTTCCTACTAAGCTACCATCTTTTAATTTAGCTATTACTGATTTTAATGAATCTTCTGCTATTTTTTGTAATCTATAATCTATAGTAAGTGTTAGAGTATTACCAGCTATTGCCTCTTTGGATGTAGTTGTAGATGTAGTATTTCCTTTTAAGTCTGTTTCAACCTTATTTTCTCCATTATTTCCTTTTAAATATTTTTCAAATGATAGCTCTACTCCTGATTTTCCAACTATGCTATTTACTGTGTATCCCTCATCTTTTTTTTCTTCATATTCTGTGCTAGATATTTTTCCAACATAACCTAATATGTGAGATGCAAATTGACCATTTGGGTAATATCTTACTGGAACACTTACAATTTTTACGCCATATAATTCATATAAATCTTCTTCTATTAAAGCGTGAGATTTTTCTGATATATTTTTAGATATTGTTGCACTATTAAATAGTGAATATCCATATAGATTACCTTCATACTTTAATTTTATAAGTTTAATCTGAGTTGCTCTATCATATTTTTCTAATTCATATCTATCTATGTATTTTTCTATTATTTGATTAAAATCTAATTTTTCATCAAATCCCATTTCTTCTTTCCATTTTTTTTCTTCTTCTTTAGTTTCAAAATTAAAATCTGAGTTATTATCATTTATTGGAAAGCTAGAAAAAATTTCATCAGAATTTTGTTCTAATATTTTAATTAATTTTACTAATGCTTCATTTTGTTCTTCAACTGTTACATTAACTTTATATAGTTCTACGTTAAAAGAAAGTTTATTCGTCGCTAAAATTACACCATTTCTATCTACAATTTCTCCTCTTGGAGCAGTTATTGTTTCAGTTCTAAGCATTCTTCTTTCTGACTGTTCTCTATATTCAGCTCCATTTACTATTTGTAATTCAAATAATCTTGCTATAAAAATAATAGAGATAATGACTGTGATCATTGACAGTACAAAATATCTATTATTAAGTATAGTAAATATTTTTTCAAAAAATTTTTTCAATAAAATCACCTTTTACTATCTCTATTTTATATTATATTGCAGAATTTCTTCTAATTTTAGAATCTATGCTATCTGTTATCTTTAAAAATAGTTCATAAAATATATAAGTTATAACTATATTTAAAATTGAACTTATTACAATTTGTTTTAGTAAATATAATAAACTTGCAAACTCATTTGTTAGTGCTACATAGTATACATACTCTATTATTTCAAATACTGCCACAGAAATAAATGTTGCATAAAGTACAGATATTCTACTTTCTTTTTGATTAGAGTAATGTAAAAGTCCAATTATTATTCCTACCATTGTATAACATATAGTAAACATTCCAGGATTTGAAGAATAAATCATATCTGTAATAAGTCCAATTATAAACGAATATGTTGTTCCTATATAAAGTCCATACCATAAACTTACAACTATTACAGATATAATTATTAAATTAGGCTTAATTCCAAATAAAGTTTTATCTCCAACAACATATATTTGTGCTAAATATAAAACTACAACAAAAATAAGTATATACATAAAAGCTAATATATTTTTTTTCATATTACTCCTCTAATTTATAATTACTCCTACTTCTGATATTTTAGAAATTTCTACTGTAGGCTCTACAATTGCATATCTATTCATATCATTTTTCTTAGATATAACCTCTGTTATTTTTCCAACTGGAATTGAAGATGGAAACTTAGACCCAAGTCCAGATGTATATAACATATCTGCTATTGACACTTCTGCCTCAATTGGAATAGATTCTAGCTTTAATTGATTTTTTTCTTTTAATTCTAAGTCGCCCTTTAAAATTGCAGGCTCATTTATTGTACTAATATTTACACTTACTGATGTTTGAGGATCAAGTATTGTAGTAACTACACTTTTTTTCTCACTTACATTTGATATAAATCCTACAAGTCCATCTTTATGAACAACTGCTTGATTTAATTTTATTCCATCATTACTTCCTACATCTATTGTAAATGTTTTTGTCCAATTATCGTGTTCACGCAAAATAATCTTTCCTAAAGCAATTTTAAAATGTTGATATGAAGTTTTTATATTAAGCATTTCTTTTAAAGTTTCATTTTCATCTAATATCTTTTGACTTTCTAAAAGTTTTAATTTTAATTCTTCATTTTCTTTAACTAACTTATCATTTTCTTCAGTTACAACAGCACTATCAGCAAATTTTTTATTAACTGAATCAGAAATTTTTAATGTTAATTTATGAATTCCTTTAAGTGGAGAAATAATTATATTGGATACTTTATTTACTACTGCATTAGAACTATCTTTAAAAATTATTCCTGTAAAAAGTAATATAACAATTAAAGAAATTATAATAAATATTATTTTCTTTTTATTACTTTTCTTTCTATCTTCAAAAGCATATCTATAATCCATATTTCTCCTTTCTTTTTACCTATTAAAATCTTTTATTTGTCCTTATAGTCTTTTTTAAAATTTCCATACTTTCTAGGGCATTTCCTACACCTTTAATTACACATTCTGTTGGATTTTCTGCAATAAATACTGGAATTCCTGTTTCATTGCTTATATATCTATCAATATTTTTTATATAAGAAAGTCCTCCACATATTACAATACCTTTTTCCATTATATCTGATGCAAGCTCTGGTGGAGTTTCCTCTAAAGCAAGTTTAATATTTCGCATAATTTCTGTTAAAGAATCCATTATTGCATTATTTATATCATGAGTTGTAACAGTAATTGTTTCGGGTAATCCTGTTGCTAAATTTCTTCCTTTAATAGTCATTTTTTCTTCTGTCATTGCCGCAGTAGCTGCTCCTATTTGCTTTTTTACCTCTTCTGCCTCAGTAAGTCCAACTATAACATTGAAATGTTGTTTAATATATTCAACTATATCTTGGTCAAATTTATCTCCTGCAACTTTAGTTGTTTTTGATACTACTATTCCTCCAAGTGATAATACAGCAATTTCTGTTGTACCTCCTCCAAGGTCTATTATCATTGACCCCTCCGGCCTTTCAACTTGAATTCCTGCTCCAATAGCTGCTGCCATAACTTCTTCTATTAAAAAAACATCTTTTGCTGTTGACCTGTAAGCCACACCTTTTACAGCTCTTTCTTCAACATCTGTTATTCCAGAAGGCACAGATATTACAAGTCTTGGCTTTGAAAATAAGTTTTTAGGAACAACTTTAGTAATAAACGTTTGAAGTAACATTTTTGTTGCATCAAAATCAGCTATAACTCCATCTTTTAATGGCTTTACAGCAACAATATTATCAGGTGTTCTCCCAAGCATTTCTTTTGCTGCATTTCCAACAGCTAATACTTCATCAGTAATTTTATTTATAGCAACTACTGAAGGCTCACAAAGTACCACACCTTTTCCTTTTACATATACTCTTACATTAGATGTACCTAAATCTACACCAACATCTTTTGAAATAAATCCCATAAAATATCCACCCTTTTTTAATAAATACATCTTTTGTAAATTAAATATTATAAATAATTATACATGTCCTAATTCTTTTAGACTGACATAATTATTATTTGCAATAATTATATGGTCTAATAGTTCAATTCCAAAAATTTTAGAATATTCACAAATTTTTTTGGTAAAAGCTATATCCTGCTTACTTGGGCTCAAAGAGCCACTTGGATGATTATGCGCAAGTATTATAGCATTTGCCATATTCTTAATTGGCTCTGATAAACATTCTTTTACCCCAATATTTATACTATCTGTGTTTCCCGTTGCAACAGTATGAATAAGCATAATTTTATTTTGTTTATTTAAAATTACTACTTTTAATATTTCTTGCTTTTTTCCAAAATATTCATTTGCTAAAACATTAAATACATCTTTTGGAGATTTAATTTTTATTTTATCTAATTCATAATCTTTGGATAATCTTCTTGCAAGTTCAACAGCAGCCTTTATTTGTATAGCTTTTACTCTTCCAATACCCTCAAATTTTTTTAAATTTTCTAAAGATAAAGACTCTAAATAATCCATATCTGAAATGTTATTATCATTTTTATTATTAAGTATATTTTGTGCAATTTCTACACAAGTTTTATTTTTAGTTCCAGTTTTTATGATAATAGCTAATAATTCTGAATTTGTTAAATAAGAACTCCCCTTAAATTCTAATTTTTCATACGGTCTGTCTGAAGATGGTAAGTTTATTATATCTTAATAATCCTTGCTATTTGATGTGATATTAGCGCAAATGCCACCATACAAAGCACTCCAGCTATATTTACTTTACACCAAAATCCAATTGTAAATTGCAAAAAATTAAGGTCAATTGTAACTGGATTTTTAAGTCCAATTTCTCCACCAAGTGATAGCCAAGACAAATAAGGATTTGCCACCAAAGCCTCACCTAATGTAACTCCTACAATCATTCCTAATATTGCAAATATTATAACAATAACTCTTTTCATATTTCACCTCTAAAACTTGTCCATATTATACAACTTTTTTTCTTAAATTTCAATAATATTGGAAAAAATATAATACAAAAACAAAACATTTGAGAATAAAAGTGAAAAATAAAAAAATAAAAGTATAGAAAAGTGAAAATAAACTCCACTATTTCTATACAACTATTTTTACTTATTTTTATTCGCACAAGTTTACATAATTTTATTTTAATAATCTCACACCATCTGATGTTTCTTCTACTGAAACATCAGACTTTAAACATACAACCGGACGAAAACCGCAAGCTCGTATAGTTACAGTTGTAGTCGCTCACATTACCGGTCATAGGCCACATTCATCCCGTCGTCGCTGCCGTGATACGAAGGCGAAGCCAGCCACATACAATTTGCTCCTGATAAACTTTGTTCAGGTAGTACATACAAATCATCTGATGTATCTAACATCCCTGAATATCCAGAACTCCAGTTTGTTCCTCCATCTTTACTTATTTCATATCCTGTTGCATTTTTTGCTCTTGCTCTGTAATCTACATCTGTATGCT
Organism: uncultured Clostridia bacterium; assembly: GCA_947628335.1. The sequence continues at coordinate 35,591 of CANQZT010000001.1, forward strand.
TTTTATTATATGATGCAAATAACATCTCTACTGTTGGACCTCCGATTGCATAAACTGCATAAATACCATCTGTAAAACTACTCCATTTTTTTGTATCTAACATATATGCTACTGCCTTCATATTGCTATTATCTCCACTCGTTGTACTATTTGAACTTAAATAATCAAAATATGACTTTAGCCATTTTCTTGCTGAATTATCAGTAGCTATTGCCCCACTTCCATCGGAATAATTTTCTAAATCTAATATATCAGTAAAATATGCACACTTTTCATAATTTCCTTTATTTAATGCTACATCTTCATTTTTTTCATCATCATGTACCGTTGGTATTTTTTCATAAGGTATATATTCTGATGTTATCAAATATATATTTTCTCCATCACTATGAAATATCTTCCATTCCATATCTTGTTCATTATAATTTTCTACTACTTTTCCATAATATTCTGCTGGATTTTCTGCTACTTTTGAAGCTGAGCCGGTTAATATTACAAATTGATTTAGTGTTGCATTGTCTATTACGTTTTCACTATTTTTCATCCAGTTTGGTACTTTATCTATACTTTCAAATAATAAATATACCCTTCCATTTTCGCCTACATACCAAGTTGAATCTTTATTTGGTGTTCTTGGTAATTCATCTATATTATTTTTAAAAGCACTTTCATCTATTTTATATAAATTAATTTGTTCTCCGTCTATTGTAGTTTTACATGATATATAGCTATCTCCTTGTTTTTCAGAAATATCTAAAACTATATCTTTTGTTTCAAGCCCTGCTAAAGTTTTAGCTTTGATTTTACTTGTATATGCGAGAATCCCTGATTCTATACTATCTTTACTTTGAGTTAAATTTGCTATTCTTGCATTATCTATCGGATTATTTTTTGATAACGACAAAAGTACTGCTGCAGCAAGTATTATTACTACTACTATTGTAATTACTAAGGTAATTAAACTTATACCATACTTTTTATTTTTTGAATTTATTAACATACATTTTATCCTCCACTTCTTTTGTTTTCATTTTGATTATAAAATATTTATTTTATTTGTCAACAATATTTAGAAATATTACAAAAGAATAGGCAAAATGTTACATAATTGTAACAAAAAAAAAAATGTAAATGTAACACAATTGTAATATTTGA
>CANQZT010000002.1 GCA_947628335.1 uncultured Clostridia bacterium
CTTGTTCCAATTCCTGCTCCTTTTATTTGCTCTCTTAATTCTTCATCTTCTATTAATTTTCCTGCATTTTCCATAGCCAATATAATAGATCCTGAATTATATCTAGTAGGAGGACTTGTTTCTGCATCCTTTGTCTCAAAATTTTGTACATCAATACTTTGTCCTTTTTTTAATGTATTTAATATATCTAGATTATTTGTATCTCCTGCTTCTTGTGTTTGATTAGAATTTTCTGTATTTACTTCTTTCTTAGGCTTTAAAATTTCTAAATATCCCTGTTTTGTACATACTTTTCCACTTGCACTAAAAATCTCATTATCTATATTTACAGTAGCAGAAATTTTATTAAATTCAGCTGGTGGATAAAAAATTGCCAAAAACCTTTTTACAACTAATGTATAAATCTTCTTTTGTAATTCAGGTAACTTATCATAATTTTCATATCCTTGACCAGTTGGAATAATAGCATAATGATCTGTTATTTTCGAGTCATTTACATACTTTGTTTTTATTAAATTAGTAGAATATTTTTCATCAACCATCTTTTTAATATATCCTTGAACTTCCTCGTCTTTAAATCCTCGTGCTATACCATTTAAATTTTTAGATATTACCTTTGCAACAGCTGTTGAAATAACTCTTGCATCAGTTCTTGGATATGTTAACAATTTCTTTTCATATAAATTTTGGATAATTTCAAGTGTTTCATCAGGTTTTATTTTAAATCGCTTAGTGCATTCATTCTGAATTTCTGCAAGATTAAATAAAAGTGGTGCATTTTCTTTTTGTTTAGATTTTTTTACTTCTGTAACCTTTGCTTCTTTACCTATAAGAGATGCAATAAACTCTTTTGCATCCTGTTCGTTTTTAAATCCTGTTTCATTATATAATTTATTGCTATTATACATTTTAGAATTTTCTTGCACCTTCCACTCAGCTTTAAAATAATTATCGCTATTTCCAAATTCTCCAATTATTTTATAATATTTCGTTTTTACAAAATTCTTAATTTCTCTTTCTCTTTCAACTATCATTCCAAGTACACATGTCATTACACGCCCTACTGAAATAGATGCTCTATCTTTATCAATTTTTTTTGCAACTCTTCTTCCATAAATAATAGAGAGTAATCTTGAAAAATTAATACCTATCAGATAATCCTCTTTCGCACGTAAATATGCTGAATCTGATAAACTATTATACTCCGATAAATCCTTTGCCTCTTTAATTCCACGTTGTATTTCTTCCTCTGTTTGAGAATCAATCCATACACGTTTCATAATAGCTTTAGGATTTGGCTTTGCCATCATAAATACCAATCTTTGAATATATTCTCCCTCACGTCCAGAGTCTCCTGCGTTATATATTTCTGTTACATCCTCTCTTTTTAACAAATTTTCAACAATATTATACTGATTTTGAACTTGTGGAATTATTTCATATTTCCATTCCTTTGGTATAAATGGTAAAGTATCTAGTCTCCATACTTTTAATTTTTCGTCATATTTTTCTGGATAACTCATTGTTACCAAATGCCCTACACACCAAGTAATAATCCATTCATCTGACTCCAAATATCCATTTTTTCTATTCGTTGTAATTTTAAGTGCTTTTGCAAATTCCATTGCTACTGATGGTTTTTCCGTTATCAATAATTTTTTGGCCATTTCCTACATCCTTTTTTGTATTGTATTTTTAGTTTGCTCTCGCTTTTGCAATAAATCTTTGCTTTCCATTATTATAACATGTTATTAATGTTATTTCTATTTGACCGTTGGTTAATTGACTTGTACATGAATTATCATATGGATCTATTACATCTGTTTTGTATACTTTATATTCTAGTGTTCTTCCTGTTGTATCTGTTATTTTTATTATACTTCCTATTTTTATATTTGGTAATTTGCTAAAAAATTTTGTATTTTTATAATTATGACCTACTATAACCATATTTCCTACTTCATTTGGGTTTGGTCCCCAATATTTATTTAATGCTATTTTTAAGCTTTCTGTTGATGTTGTCGATAACACTGGATATTCTATCCCTAAACTTGGTATATTTAAGTTTGCTATAACTTCATATTTTTTTCCATTTGATGCTTTATATTCAACACTTTCATATGAGTTATTTGTGTTTTCCGTACTATCTGTGTTGCTTGTATTTGCACTATTATCTTCTATTATTCCTTCATCTTCTAAGCTATTTGGAATTACTATTGGCATATCATCATCTATAGTTTCTAATACATTATCATCTTTTTTATTTGTTGCACTAATATTCAATATATCTTCTGGCATAGTATATTTTATATTATCTTCACTAACTGCTTTTGAATAAACTTTTATTGTTAAAATTAATAAAAATACTAATATAACTACTATTAAAAAAATTAAAAATTTTGTCGTTTTATTCAAATTTCCGTTCCTCCTAATTTTAATATAGAGAATGTATTTTTACACTCTCTTTTTCATTTTTATTTTACAATATAATCTATTTTTTTGCAATATAATAACAAAACAAGAAAAATATTTATTAACAATCAAGCAGGATATAGGTATTAACCTATATCCCGTCAAAGTCTTTTTGTGGATTATATCCTTATTTTCTTAGCAAACACTTTTAATAGTGTCATAATAGAAATCTTAGGACAACTCTCCAGTAATTCAGGATGAATTTCTAACCACTTCTTAAAATTCTCTTTCAAATTCACCATAATAATTTCCTCTCTTACTTTAGGAAACACATTATACAATTCACGTAAAACATTTGCATAGTTGATTTTTTCAATATTACAAGCAATCACAAAAGATTGAATAAGAATTCTATCTGATGTTGTCATGCCAATATCCGTCAAGAAATCTATAGCCTGTTCTTCAACCTTTTTTGTTGGATCAATTTTTTCAAGAGATTCTCCAATAGCATTTAATAAGGCTGATTCTTCAACTCCTACCCCTTTTGTCTTTTTAGGTGTACTAGCATATGTTTCGACACTTGCTTTTTTCTCTTCATTTTTGGCACTTTCAACAATTTTACTACCCAAATCAGTTTTAGTATCATCATCAATCATTTCAGTAAAATCAAATGTGGTACTTAACTTCTTTAAAACATTCGCAAAGAATTCAGGAGTAGTTTTTCCAATAACGTTAAGTAGTCTTTCAGCTCTGCAGTATTTTCCTTTATCTAATAATGCAATACCACCAGTATAATTTTCTTTGTTATAAACAACATCATCCGGAGCATTCATTATAAGATAAGAATTAGACTTCAAGTTTTCTCTATATTTAGTCACAGGTACTAAATATACCATACCATCATTTGTAATGTTACAAACAATAGCTGCAACATTCCAACCATTAATTTCTCCTTCAAGATGAAATCCATAGTTACAAACCACAATGTCTCCTACCGAGTACTCTATAGTTACATTATTTTTATTATACCTCATTGAAATTTCACTAATTAACGTCATAATGAAATTCCCAATTTTCTTTTCAGAAACATCATGCTTGTACATTGCCCAGTAAGCAGTTTTCATAAATTTGTTTATTAGATTTTCTACATATTCATTTCCAAACTCTACCTTCTGGATAATTAAGTCATCTTCACTCCGACATTTTTTTACCAAAGCTACTTCATCAGATGCATTCTCAATTATAACATTTAAAATGTTATAATTTTGATTAACTAACTCTATAACTTCATCAATCATTGTATCATCAACATTTTCAGCTGTTATAAAGTTGTTTTCTAAGTCAATTTGAATCCGACATGAAATTTTGTCAATATTTTTAAGCAATGAAACAAAACTTCCTTCCTTTTTACTTACCTTAAATGTTATTTTTTTCATACTGCTCCTCCTTCATACTTAAAATTTTGGTCTTGCCTTTGTAAATTAAGCGAAATATCTATGATATCCTGAATCTTATCCATAAATTCCGGTGTCATAGTTCCGATAAATTTGCGTAATCTTGTCTTGTCTACTGTTCGTATTTGCTCTGCCATTACAATATTTTCTTCCTTTTTCACACGAGTTACATCATAGTCAATCATGTTTTTATTAGAAAAAAAGAAATTGTAGTGAACAGGAAGTCTTTTTTTATGTGCGGTAGTACAAGCCACTACAATAGTAGTAGGTGAAGTAAAATTCCCATTATCATTTTGCACTACTATTGCGTACCTTTTTTTCCCTTGCTCACTGCCATAGGCTTTACCAAAGTCGCATAAATATACTTCACCTCGTTTTACATTGGGATAAAGTAAATCATATTTTTCTGTAGTAGCGACCTCATATTTATTCAAAGCAATTGAACCTTCATTAGAAAAATTTTGGATTTTAATAATAGTTAAAGCATTATCTAGTTCATCCAACAACTCATCAGAAATTTCACCATCTAAGGTGATTACCTGATTAGAAATACTTGCCCTAATTTTATATTTTACAAGTATTTTACTAATCCGGCAAATGTCAAATGTTTTGGTTTGTAATTGTAACACTATGTAGTCCTCCTTATTAATTTTTTAGTTTCTGGTTAAAAATTCTTGTAATATCACCTTCCTTATAGACATTTGCTTGTCTCCAAAAAATATGTTTTTTGAAACTTCTACAAAATTATGTAAATATTATATCATAATAAATCTACACTGTCCATATAATAAAAGTCAAACATAAACAAATATCATTTTATATGTAATGCTCTTAAAGCATTTATAATTGCAATTATTGATACACCAACATCTGCAAACACAGCTTCCCACATAGTAGATAAACCTAATGCACTTAGTACTAATACAAGTATCTTTACAAAAATTGCAAAAATTATATTTTCTTTAACAATTCTCATAGTTTTCTTTGATATATTCATAGTATCTATTATTTTAGATAACTCATCTGTCATAAGTACAACATCTGCTGCTTCTATTGCACTGTCAGCACCTAATCCTCCCATAGCAATTCCTATATCTGACATAGTTAACACTGGTGCATCATTTATTCCGTCTCCCACAAATACTAATTTTCCTTTTTCACTTTTTTGTTTAATTAATTCTTCTACTTTTTCTACCTTTCCATCTGGTAATAATTCTGTATATACTTTATCTATACCTAATTTGCCTGAAACATATTTACCAACATCATCTCTATCCCCAGTAAGCATTACAAGTTGCTTAACATTCATCTTTTTTAATTCTTTCATCACTTCTTTTGCTTCTTCTTTTATTTCATCTGATATCACTATATAGCCTGAAAATTTATTATTTATTGCTACATATAGGATTGTTCCGATATCATCTGAAATACTAAATTCTATTTTGTTATCATTCATTAATTTCTCATTTCCTACCAACACATCCTGCCCTTTTATTTTTGCCATAACACCACAACCTGATATTTCTTTTATATCGGTAATTTGACTTGCATTTATTTCTTTGCTATATGCTTTTTTTACAGATAATGAAATAGGATGGTTCGAATAATTTTCAGCATATGCTACATTCTCTAATAATTCTTCCTCACTTATATTTATTGCCTTAATTTTTTGTACTTCAAACACACCTTTAGTTAATGTTCCTGTTTTATCAAATACAATAATTTCTGTATTTGAAATTCCTTCTAAATAATTACTTCCTTTTATCAAAATCCCTTTTTTAGATGCTCCACCTATTCCTCCAAAAAAGCTTAATGGTATTGATATAACTAATGCACATGGACATGATACTACAAGAAATGATAATGCCCTATATAACCAGACTGAAAATGTATCCATATGAATAATAAATGGTGGAACTATTGAAAGTATTACTGCAATAATTACTACTGTAGGTGTATAATACCTAGAAAATTTTGTAATAAAGTTTTCTGATTTTGATTTTTTACTACTTGCATTTTCAACTAAATCTAGGATTTTACTTACTGTAGAATCTTCGTATTTTTTTGTAACTTTCAATTTTATAACATTACTTAAATTTATACATCCACTCAATATTTCTTGACCTTCTCCTATTTCTTTAGGCAAAGATTCTCCAGTTAATGCTTTAGTATCAAGTGTAGTATTTCCCTCTACTACACATCCATCTAATGCTACTTTTTCACCTGGTTTTACTATAATTATTTCCCCAATATTTACTTCCTCTGGATTAACTTTTTGGACTTTTCCATCTTTTTCTACATTCGCATAATCTGGTCTTAAATCCATTAAACTCGAAATCGATTTTCTTGATTTATTAACTGCATAGTTTTGAAATAACTCTCCTATTTGATAAAATAGCATTACAGCAGTTGCCTCTGGAAATTCTTGAATTCCAAATGCCCCAAGTGTTGCAACAGTCATTAGAAAATTTTCATCAAATATTTTTCCTTTTATTATATTTTTAACAGCTTTTTTTACTATTTCTAATCCAACAATAAGATATGATATAATAAATATTATATTGTTTATCAATTCATTATTAAAGTTAAAAATTAAAGCAACCAAAAACAAAATGCATGCTATTATAACCTTTATTTGCTTTTTTTTCACAATAACATCCTCCTATATTTCTTTTATACTTACATCTGATTCTTCTTTTTTTATAACTTTTTTAACATTTTGAATTATTTCTTCTTTTTTATTTTCGTCATATTCAATCTCCATTTTTTGTATTATAAAATTTACACTTACAGCTTCTACTCCATCTATTTTCTGCAATTTTCTTTCCAATTCCAATGCACAATTTGCACAATCTAGTCCTTCAATTTTAAACTTACTTTTCATAACTTACCTCCAACTTATTTTTTATGTTCTATATGTTCAATCCCAACCTCAAATAATTGTTTAATGTGATTGTCATCCAACATATAATAAACTTCTTTTCCACTTTTTCTACATCTAACAATTCCACATCTTCTAAGTGTACCTAATTGATGTGATATAGAAGATTTACTCATTCCTAAAACATTAGCAATATCACATACACACATTTCGTTTTGATCTAAAGCAAATAGTATTTTTGTTCTTGTTGTATCTCCAAGTATTTTGAAAAATTCTGCTAATTTATTAAATACATCTTCATCTACCATTTTCATTTTTGTATCTTCTACTATATCATTATGGATAATATTACAATCGCAAATAAATTCATTTTTGGCCACTGTACTTTCTCCTTTCTTTCTAGTATACTATTCATTGTATAATTGAATTGTTACTCAATTGTTATTTATATTATAGTTGAATAGTCATTCACTTGTCAATATTTTTTTTATTTTTTTACATTGCATATATGTCAAAAAAACTCAGACACATATAACTGTCTGAGTTTTTGTTAACTTATATAATTGCTAAATCTTCAAGTAACATTTTTAACCCTATTAGTATTAAAATAATTCCACCTGCAATTTGTGCTTTTTTTTCATATTTTGTTCCAAATTTATTACCTACTTTTACTCCTATTAATGACATTATAAATGTTATTACGCCAATTAAAGTAACTGCTAATAAAACTTGTACATCAAGAAAAGCAAATGTAATTCCAACAGCTAATGCATCTATGCTTGTAGCTATTGCTAATACTACCATAGTTTTAAATTCTACATTATCATCATATTCATCATCAGCTTTATTTCCTATTGCATCTTTTATCATTTTTCCACCAATTATTGCTAACAAGATAAATGCTATCCAATGATCAATACTTGTTACAAATTCTTCAAATGTAGTACCTAAGAAATATCCAATAGTTGGCATTATAGCTTGGAACACTCCAAAGTATATTCCTATTATAATCGCTTTCTTCCAATTAACTTTTTTCATTGACAATCCTTTACATATAGAAACTGTAAAAGCATCAATTGAAAGGCTTAAGCTTAATAATAGCATTTCGAGAATTCCCATTTCATTCCTCCTAAAATATCATCCTATAATCTATATGCTTTCATTTTTTACTATATTCTATAGAATATACCATTTCTTTTATTATTTCTGCTGTTTTTTCTGTACCTATAGTATCTACATTAATACAAAAATCATAGTTTGATAAATCTTTCCACTCTTTAGATGTATAATAATTATAGTGTTTCTCCCTAGCCTTATTTATTTTGTTAATTTCTTTCAATGCTGTTTTTTCATTTTTACCATAATATTTTACAGACCTCGCTACTTTGTTTTTGTCATCACTATATAAGAAAACTTTATATACATTGTCTTGATCTTTTAATACATAATCTGCACATCTACCTATAATAACACATGACCCTTTTTTTGCAATTTCTTTTATTGCATTTGACTCAGCAATAAATAAATTATCATCATTTGTTAGGTTATTATAGTATTGTGAATTAAAGTTTGCAAGTAACTTACCACTTACTTTCTGTTCTTTTTCTTCAATATATGAAGCTGACAATCCACTTTCATTTGCTACCATAGTAATTAAATCTTTATCATACAATTTACACCCTAATTTCTCAGCAAGTAATTTTCCTACATACCTACCTCCAGAACCATATTCTCTATTAATTGTAATAATAATGTTTTCTTTAGATGATTCAATTTCTCCACTTTGATTTTCTTCTTTTTCATCTATTTTTTCATTATTTCCTAAACTTCTCATTTCTTGTACTAATAATATTACTGCAACTATAAAAGCAAGAGCATCAGCAACTGGCCCTGCATATAATACACCCATTACTCCATAATATTTTGTTAATATAATCGCTGCTGGTGTAAAAAATAAAATTTGCCTTGATAAAGTAATGAATGCTGATTTCGTTGGCTTTCCAACTGCTTGAAAAAATATTCCTGATGAAATTTGAATTCCGTTACATAATGTTAACATTAAAAATATACGGAATGACAAACATGCAAATTCATTATATAGTTCATCTCCAGAACCAAATAATCCAATTAATGTTTCAGGTATTGTTTGAAATAATACAAATGATACGGCTGAAACTATTGTACAAATTGCAAGTACTGTTTTTAACGTTTTCTTTACTCTATCATATTGTTTTGCTCCATAGTTAAATCCTACAATTGGCTGACTTCCTGCTGAAATTCCTATAATTATACTTGTTAATATCATATTAATTTTCATAACTATACCATGAACAGTTATTGGAATTTCGGCTCCAAATTTACTATCTACACCATATTTATTATATAGAGTATTTTCTACTGTAATGACAATTACAATAGCTATTTGGGTAATAAATGATGATATTCCTAATAACGCAATATTTTTGATTACTTTTAATGATATTTTAACACTATCTTTAGTAATTTTTATTGTTTTAAATCTTTTTAAATACGCTATGTTAATTGCAAAATTAAGAATTTGACTAATTATAGTCGCAAGAGCTGCTCCTTTTACTCCCATTTTCAATACGAAAATTGCAATCGGATCTAGTATAATATTTAAAATTGCTCCTGCTACCATAGATAACATAGCATATCTTGGAGAACCATCTGCTCTTATTATCGAATTTAATGTAGTTGCTACCATCATAAATGGAATTCCTATTGCAATTACATATCCATAACTTAAAGCATATTCTTCTAAACGATCAGTACCTCCAAATAATGGCACTAATTTAGGTAAAAATATTAATACAATAGCACATAAAACTATTGATATAACCATTGCACTTACAATAGCATTACATACACCATTTTTTGCATCGTCTTCTTTTTTCTCTCCTAATTTTAAACTTAAATATGCTGATGCACCATCTCCAAACATCAATGCAAATGACATACATAAAACGCTGATTGGAAAAATAACATTAGTTGCACCATTTCCTAAGTATCCAACTCCCCAACCAATAAAAATTTGATCCACAATATTATATAAAGAATTTACTACTAGTGATATAATACATGGAATGGAAAAAGCTCTTAATAGTTTTCCTATTTTATCTTTTCCTAAGTCTAATTGTTTCATTATTTCTTCTTCCCTCCTATATTAATTTTTAAAGGCAAAAACACAACAAAAAAAACACATCTAATGTGTTACATACCCATTTTATATATATTTCCTGCCTTTCTTTTTGAATTATATTACAATTTTTTTTAAGTGTCAAGTTTTGTCTTTTAGGGTAGATTTGTGTTTTCTTCATACTACATAACGAAAAATTGTCAAATTTTATAGACATATATATTATATTTGTAGTAAAATAATTTCATATTACATTTAGGAGGATTTTTATGTTTGAAAATATTATTGTTAAATATTTAGCAACTTTAATTATTAGTATGACACCAATAATAGAATTAAGAGGTGCAATTCCAATAGCAGTTATGGCATTTCATCTTACATATATAGAAGCATTTGTAATAAGTCTTATTGGAAACATTATTCCTATTTATTTTATTGTAAAATACATTAGACCTTTATTTGATTTCTTTGGTAGAATAAAAATATTTAAAATTATTATTGATTGGGCAACTGAACGAGCAACAAAAAAAATTGCTGAAAGCGAAAAACTACAAAACTTTACTGCTTTAGGATTATTTTTGTTTGTAGCAATTCCTCTTCCAGGAACTGGTGCTTGGGTAGGATCTTTAATTGCAAACTTTTTAGATTTACCACTAAAAAAAGCATTTCCACCACTAGCTTTAGGAGTATTTACAGCAGGTATTATTATGTTAGCAGGAACAGCAATTGCAAATGGTGGTATACAAATATTATTACAACACACATAAAAATCGAGCCTATGATAACAAAATATCATAGGCTTTTTTATGTTAAAAGATTTTTACATTGTTTTAAACTCTAATATTACTTTAAACAAATCACCATCTAAGTATATTTCAAACTCTCCTTTTTGAATCTCAGTCAATGATTTTGCAATTGATATTCCTAAACCTGAACCTTCTGTTGTTCTAGATGTATCTCCTCTTACAAATCTTTGCATTAATTCATCTACACTTATGTTTAATTTGTCTTTTGATATATTCTTAAGTTCTATCTTAACTATCTCGTCTATCTTTTTTAAATCTATATATACTCTTGAATTATCCAAAGCATATTTCGATATATTTGAGTATATATTTTCCATAACACGATACATATATTTACTGTCTGCATTTATATATAAATCTTCTTCAGGTATTGATTTTATTATTTCCAATTCTTTTTTCTTAAATTTTTCTTCATACTCTGCATCTATTTGATTAATTAATTCCTTCACATTTAGTTTTTCCATATTTAGTTTTATATTTCCCGATGATGCTTTTGACGCTTCTATCAAATCTTCTGTTAACTTCTTTAATCTTTGCGATTTATTATCTAATACATCAAGATATTCCTTTATTTTTTCATTTTCTATATTTTCTTGCTTCATTAAATCTATATAGTTAATAATAGAGGTTAGAGGTGTTTTTATATCATGTGATACATTCGTAATTAGTTCTGTCTTTAGCCTTTCACTTTTCATTGCCTCTTCAATTGCATTTGACAATCCTCCTGAAATATTATTTAATTCTCTTGCAACTTGCTTATATTCCTCACTTAATTCATCTTCATTTAAATTGGTTGTTACATCTCCATTATACATTTCTTTTATCTTTTTTCGTATTTTTAAGAGTTCATTTTGTTTTTTTACTAAATACCTATATATAAAATACCATAATACTGGCATCCATATGAATAATATCGGTCTTCCTGATATAAATGGCAGTAAAAATAATAATAATTGTATTATTAAAAATATTAAAAATTCTAAAAATATTTTTGTACTAGATTTTACATCTATTCTAAATAAATCCATTATATTACTCTTAACACTTGTTATTATTTTATATACTAATGTGCTATTCCAAAACATTTTTGCTTTTATTCTCCTTATAAATGTAATCATAAATGTTACAAAAGTAGTATAAAAAGCAATTCCCATTGTAATTGACATTGTTATACATAAATTAATTATATTTTTAGTAGTAAAACTACCTATTTCCGATAATATTACTGTTATTAAAAAAATTTCAATACTAAGAATAATTACTGTTAAGATTGTTACTATTTCAAAAGGTACTCTATCTAACCTATTTGTATAAATTCCTGAATAATCTCTTTTATGTCCTATACTTATGATAATATAAATAATTGAAAGAATTACTAATACTATTGAAATATTAAAGTTAATTGGTGCATAGTCATTATTATATCCTCCAATTATTTGATACATTAGCCCATATAAATACATTTCTCCACTATCTGTATCTCTTACACTTGCATATATAGCACAGCCTTTATCTTCTATACTTTCAAACCTATTGTCATATGCTATGTTATCATACTCAAGATTACTAACACTTGTTTTAATTTCACCATTATCATAACTCCAATTAATTTCCTTGTTTAATATATATTTCTTTAATTCTTGTATTGAATCTGTACTTGTTGTTTTTTCAATGTTTGTATATGCAACGCCATTACTATTTATAATTAATAAATCATATAACTTACTTCCTAGTGTATATTCATATGAAATTTCTTCTTGATTTTGCATCTCATTCTCATTTTGTTCTACAGTTATAGTATTTTTCTTTTTTGCATCATAAACATATGTATTATTACCTACTTTTGTATTAGCCCCTCTATATATCGCTGTTAAAAAATTATTTGAAAACTTTTTCGAGTAGTAATAATATGAAGTATTTACTTCTTCTTTATAATTGTAATAATACATTATTGAAAAACTATTTATAATAAGAAAAAAAATAAATATTGGCAACATTATATAAACAATAGATTTTATTATATTTGAACTTCTTAATTTTTCCATTTTTTTCTCCTTTTCTTATATGTCCTCAATCTTATATCCTATTCCCCATATCACCTTTAAATATTTAGGTTCTCTTGGATTAATCTCTATTTTTTCTCTTATGTGTCTTATATGAACAGCTATAATATTTTCTGCCCCATATGCTTCATCATTCCATACATTTTCATAAATTTGTATAGTTGAAAAAACAATTCCTTTATTTTTTATTAAAAACTTTAATATATTATATTCCGTTGGAGTCAACTTTACTTTATTTCCATCTACTATTACCTCTTTTGTATCATCATTTACTTCTAATCCCCCTGTACTATATATATTGTTTCCTTCTTTTTTTATAGACCCCAATAATGTATATCTTCTAATTTGTGAATTTACCCTTGCAATTAATTCTAATGGATTAAATGGTTTCGTAACATAGTCATCTGCTCCTGTATTTAGACCATTAATTTTGTCATAATCTTCACCTTTTGCAGAAAGCATAATAATTGGAATCGCCATATCCTTTCGTATATATTTTGCAACATCTATTCCATTTATTTTAGGCATCATAATATCTAAAATTATTAAATGTATTTCGTTATTTTTTAGCATACTCAGTACTTGTTCTCCATCATATGCTTTTAATATGTTGTACCCTTCCTTCTTTAAATATATATCAATCGCATTTACAATTTCTTTATCATCATCACAAACTAAGATATTATACATCTGTCTCACCCCTTTTTTCCGTATTATACCATGTTTTTTGCTTGTATAATATATATCATAAAATTATTAAGAAAAAAGTATTTAGATTATTAATATTTTCTTAATTTTATTAAAAGCATAGTTTCATATTTTCATCATATATTCAAATAAGGTGATTGTATTTTGCGTAGAATTAAGGTTTTTATTTATAACGGTATTTTATTAACTATTACTTCTTTTTTAGTACGACTTGTTGGAATGAGTTTTGGAATATATATTAACAATAAAATTGGTTCTGAAGCTGTTGGAGTATTTGGTTTAATTTCTTCTGTATATGTTTTTAGTATTACTCTTGCTACTTCACGGAATTAATCTTGCTACTACAAGAATTATTACAATAGAAACTACATACCATCCAGAAACTGGAACTCGGAAGAGCAATGCGAAAATGTTTATTGTATAGTATTATTTTTGGAATAGGCTCTTCTATATTATTATGTCTTTTTGCTCCTATTATTGGATCTTATTTTGTACATAATCAAGTTCCTTTTTCACTATTTTATATAATCTCTATTAGTTTGCCTTTTATTTCAATGTCTTCAGCTTTAAATGGATATTTTACAGCACTTAGAAAAAATGGCAAAAATGCAATCTCTAGAATCTTTGAACAATTTGCAAAAATAAGTGCTACATTCTTTTTATTATCATTATTTACACCTATTGGATTGCAATATGCTTGTTTTTGCTTAGTTCTAGGAGAAACTATTTCTGAGATTTCTTCTTTTCTTTTTACCTTTATTTTATATTTATTTGAAAAAAAGAAATATAAGAAAGAAATTTTAAATAAAACTAATTATATGAAAACAATTTTTGAAATTACACTACCAGTTTCCATTACTTCTTACATTCGTTCTGGTCTTTCTTCTTTAAAACAGCTTTTAATACCTCTTCGTTTAGAAAAGTATGGAATGAGTTGTAATGAAGCTTTATCTTCTTATGGTATAATTAATGGAATGACCATGCCTGTTTTAATGTTTCCAGAAGTAGTAATTAATTCTTTCAGTGGTCTTCTTGTTCCTGAATTTACCTATTATTATACAAAAAAAGATATGAATGCTATTAAATATATTATTTCAAAAATTTTTAGAGTTACTTTGCTTTTTTCTATAGGTGTAATTGGTTTATTTTTATTTTATAGTGACTCTATTAACTTAATAATTTATAATAATTTAAATATTTCACACTACCTAAAAATATTATGCCCTTTACTTTTATTCATGTATTTAGATAGCATTGTAGATAATATCCTAAAGGGATTAAATCAACAATTTGAAGTTATGAAGTGCAATATTCTTGATTTATTTGTAAGCATTTTTTGCATTTATTTTCTTCTTCCCGTTTTTGGAATAAATGGATACCTTCTTGTTCTTTTTATAAGTGAAATACTAAATTGTGGAATTAGCATTTTACAATTACATAATTTTACTCATTTCCAATTTAATTTTAAAAACTGGATTTTTAAACCTTTTATTGGTATACTACTTTCATATTTTTTTACTGAATTTATTATTCATAATGCTTGTTTAGACGAAATGTCTTTCATTTTAAAAGCTATTTTTTTTGAGTGTTTCTATAGTTTGTTTTTATTGTTTAATAAATGCTAAAAACTTATCATTTTTTATGACGAATGCCAAAAATAAAGGCAGTTGACCAGACTGCCTTTGATTAGTTTGTACTATATGTATACACTAATTTATTTTACTTCTCTTGCTTTTACTACAAATCTCTGTGTTCCATAATTTGTACAAGTAATTAATGTAATTTCTTTATTACCATTCGTTTTTTGTGAAGTACATTCAGTTTCATCTGGAGATACTATATATGTTTCATATACTTCATAAGTTAAAGTCCTACCTTTTAAATCTGTTAATTCTACTTTATCACCTATATTAATTTTTGATAATTTTCCAAACATTTTCTTATTTTTGTAGTTGTGGCCTACTATAACATAGTTTCCAACTTCGTTTGGTTGTTCTCCCCAAAATTTTACAAGTGATATTTTTAATATTTCATCAATATTTGCTTCATCTGTTTTTAATACTGGATAATTGATTTCAAGTGATGGTATATTTACTATTGCATCTGTTGTATAAGTCGCTCCACTTTCTGTTGTATACACTTCTGGAGCATTTTCTTCTTGTGTATCTGAATTTTCTCTGTTACTTATATAATCTTCAATATCTTTTGCTAGTTTTGTAATATTTACTTCTTCTTTGTTTGCCTCCTTTTCATCTAGCATAACAATTAATACATTGTCTTCAACTCTTATAGTAGTATCATCTTGTTCTGTTTCTTCACCTTCGTCTGTTACTAAGTTTATATTAGCTAAAATTTCTTTAGATATCTCTTCGCTTTTATTTCTATCATATTCAGCATAAATATAATATGAAAATAAAACACATACTAAAAAAATTGATAAGAAAAATTTGATTTTGTACATTTTCTTTTTTCTTTTCAATTCAGGAGTTACATATATCTTTTGTGTTACTAATATTTGATTCATAAACAACCTTCTCCTTTTTAAACTATTCCTATTATATCACATATTTATTGCTTTTTGAAGAGTTTTATGTAAAAAAATTAGATTTTTAAATTTCTATTACATTTTAATTACATTTGCTTTTTTATATATTTTTTTAGTATAATTATTAAAAATATAAAAGAAAGAATATGTTTATACAATTTACATTAAGCAAACTATGTAAACATATTATGCGAGGATTATAAAATGACAAAATTATTTGAAAACACAACTACTTATACCCCTGAACTTTATAAAGAATTTGTTAAATTTCATAATAAAAAATATAATTTAAAATATCATTTGTATACCCTTTTTGTTCTCGCTCTAATCGTATTTTGTATGGTTCTACAATTTTTATATGGGCGAATTTTATTAGGAATTTTATTCATTTTTATAATGTTTTTCTTTTTATGCTATCGCACTTTTCACCCATATTTTTTTGTAAAAAAAGAAGCTCGTAGTAATAAAGTTAAAAAACACCTAAAAAATACATATTCCTTTTATGATACATATATGAAAGTTAAAAATCAAAACGGAATAACAAAATTAAGATATTCTAAATTATACAAAGTATTTAATACTAAAAAAAATTTCTACTTATACATTAATAAAACATACTCTTTCGTTCTTGATAAAAATAATTTCACTATTGGAAATGCTGATGATTTTTATAAATTCATTAGAAAAAAATTATGGTATAAATTTTTTTAACTATTCAGCACTAGTAATATTTTTTATTCTCTGTATTGCTTCATATGTACTTTCTTTACTACCAAATGCAGTTAATCTAAAATATCCTTCTCCACTTGGGCCAAATCCTACTCCTGGTGTTCCTACTACATTTGCCTTTTCTAATAGATAATTAAAAAATTCCCACGATGTGTAGTTTTTTGGCACTTTTAGCCATATATATGGTGCATTTTTCCCACCATATACTTCATATCCTGCTTCTTCTAAACCTTTTCGTATAATTTTTGCATTTTCTAAATAATATGCTATATTTTCTTTTATTTGCTTCTGCCCTTCTTGCGTATATACTGATTCTGCTGCCTTTTGAGTTATATATGATACACCATTAAATTTAGTAGCTTGGCGTCTTTTCCATACCTTATTCAAGCTTATTTTTTCTCCATTTTTGGTATACGCCATCAACATTTGTGGAATAACTGTGTATGCACATCTTATTCCAGTAAATCCTGCAGTTTTTGAAAAACTTCTAAATTCAATAGCTACTTCTTTGGCACCTTCTATCTCATAAATACTGTGTGGTATATTAGGTTCTGTAATAAATGCTTCATATGCTGAATCAAATAAAATAATTGATTTACTCTCTTTTGCATATTTAACCCATTTCGAAAGTTCCTCTTTTGTTAATACTGTTCCTGTTGGATTATTCGGAAAACATAAATATATCAAATCAACTTGTTTATCTGGTAATTGAGGTACAAAATTATTTTCTGCATTTGTTTGAATATATTCTATTTTTTCAAATTTATTTAATTTTTCATTATATTTACCTGTTCTTCCTGCCATAATATTCGTATCTAAATATACTGGATACACAGGATCTGTAATTGCAACTATGTTGTCTTTACTAAATATTTCTCCAATATTTCCTGTATCACATTTTGCTCCATCTGATATAAATATTTCATCTTTTTTTAATGAAATTCCTTTGTCTTGATAATCATATTTTGCAATTTTCTCTCTTAAAAATTCATATCCTTGCTCTGGTCCATATCCTTTAAATGTTTCTTTTTTTACCATTTCATCTGTAGCAATATGTATCGCTTCTGCTATCTTTGGCACAAGTGGCAATGTTACATCGCCTATTCCTAAATTAATTATTTTCTTATTTGGATTGTTTTTTCTATATTCCTCCACTTTTTTAGCTATTGTAGAAAACAAATAACTATCTTGTAATTTTAAATAATTTTCATTAATAAGACTCATTTATGTTCATCTCCTCTATATTTCACCTTCAAATACAGTTTCTGCAGGTCCTGTCATATATACATGATTATTCTTTTTGTTCCATCTTATTAATAATTCTCCTCCTAACAATTGTACTGTTACATCATCATCTACCAAATTATTTATATTACAGGCTACAACTGCTGCACATGCTCCTGTTCCACAAGCATAAGTCTCTTTAGCTCCTCTTTCCCATACTCTCATTTTTATTAAATTTCTGTTAATAATTTCTATAAATTCTATGTTTACTCTTTCTGGAAAATGCTTATCTATTTCTATAATACTTCCATATTTTTCTACATCCAAAGAACTTAAATTGTCTACAATCGTTACTGCATGTGGATTTCCCATAGACACACATGTAAAAATAAAATCTCTATCTAAAACTTTTATTTTTAATTTATTTTTTTCTAATAAATTATTTTCCATTAATACAGGAATTTCTTTTGCATTTAAAATTGGTTCCCCCATATCTACTTTTACACTTTCTACTTTACCTTCTTTTACCTTTAAATCTAATTGTTTTATTCCAGATAATGTTTCTACTGTAATATTTTTTTTGTTTGTAAGACCTTTGTCATATACAAATTTTCCAACACATCGAATTCCATTTCCACACATATTTGCTTTACTTCCATCCATATTATACATTATCATTTTAAAATCACAAATATTGCTTGAACAAATTAGAATCAACCCATCAGATCCCACTCCAAAATGTCTATTACTAATAAAACGAGCAAATTCTGATACATCATTTGGAATATCATTTTTTGTGCAATCTACATAAACATAATCATTTCCTAGCCCTTGCATTTTTGTAAATTTAATCATAAAATCACCTCAAAAGGTTATAAAAAAAAAGAATATATTTATATTCTTTTTTAATATATGCATTTTATATTTAAATGTTACTGAACAGTATTATTATGATATTTCTTTAGTAATGTAGTATAAACATCATCAATATTGTTAGTTCCCTCTTCATATATTTTCTTTATTCTTTCTGCTTCTGCAATTTGACTGCTTTCTTCATTTGAACTTAACATGAACATTCCTACTAAAAAAATAACAAAAAATAGCATTGCAACTAATACAAATAAAGTTATTGAACCTTTTTCTTCTTTTAATCTATTCATATTTCCTCCAAAACTTTTTTATTTCTATTAGTATTATATATTATGTATATTTTTTATTCAAGTTTTTTTTAATTTTTCTTTAAGCCATAAAATTCTTTCTTGATGCAATCTATTTGCTAACAAAATTCCCTCTTCAACACCATATTTTTTCTTTATATATTCACCATTGATCTCATTTATACACTCCTGACCTATTTTTTCAAATTCTAATGTTTCTGTTGGTATATTTCTTGTACTGCATTTGTCACAAATTACAACAATTTGTAATCCATGCAAGCCCAGTTTTGATTTTGATATTCTTTCTATAAAACTTACTTTTTTTGCTACTGTCATATTAGAAAAAATACCACCTTTCATATGTTCTTTTACTGCAACCTTCCCATAAGCTATCCACATTTTAGGTACTCCTATTCTATTTCCTAAACTTTGGACAAGTTCTACCCCCTTTTCATCATGGCCATAATGATGTGGATATTCCTCTTTTGAAGTTACTCCTTTTCCTAAATCATGCACTAATGCTGCAAATCTAATCCCTAAATTATCCGTTAATTCAACCGATTTGTCTACCACTATCATTGTATGATTATATGCATCTCCTTCTGGATGATATTTTAATGGTTGAAGTGCTCCTATTAAATCTTGTATTTCTTTAAAATGAATCTCTAATACATTTGCTTTTTTTAATGTATCAAAAAAAGCTGAAGGTTTGTTACTCGATAATGCTTTTTCAAATTCATGAAATACCCTTTCTTTTGATAATGTAGAAAGCTCTTGTTTTAATTCTTGCATTTGTTTTATAGTATTTTCTTCTACGAAAAATCCTGTTTTTGAAACTAATCTTGCTACTCGATATACCCTTAATGGATCTTCTGAAAATGCATTTGTAGTTGCTCGTATTACATGATTTCTTATATCTTCTATTCCGGCCATACGGATCAATTATTTTTCCTGTTAATACTTCTTTTGCAATAGAGTTTATTGTTATATCACGCCTTGCCAAGTCTTCTTCTATTGTTACACCATCTGTTTGTATTTCAAAGTTTTTATGTCCATTACCTATTTTTCTTTCTTTTCTTGCAAGAGCAAATTCTGTACCTTCTATATCAAATACTTGAAATGCTTTTCCTCTTTCTTTTGCTTCAGGAAATAATTTTTTAAATTTTTCTTTTGTAATTCCAGTTACACAATAATCTTTATCATATATAGGTTTTCTCATTATTTCATCTCTAATTGCTCCACCAACTAAATATAATTTTCCCCCATTTTCATCTATTATTTTTGCAATTTTTTCAATCTCCATTTACACGCTCCTTTGTTTAGCATTTTGTAAATTAATTATATCAAATCAAAGCTAAACTGTAAATTTAATATTCACTTTTATCCTCAAAAATAAACAAATAAAAAATATTCTTAACAATAAGTAGTAATATTTTAATTATAGTGTTATAATAATAATGTAATCTAAAGAAAGGATTGAAAAATTTGAATAATATAGATTTAATGAATTATTGGATAAAAAGTTCTGATAACGACTATGAAGTTATGCTTGATTTAAAAGAAAAAAATAGAAATACGTATTGTTTATTCTTTGGTCAACTACTTATTGAAAAATTAATAAAAGCATATTATGCAAAAATTAATAAAAATGCTCCATATGCACCTCGAGCACACGAATTAGCTTATTTGGCAAACAAAATGAATTTGAAATTAACTGAAGAACAAGAAGATATGCTTGAAACTATTTCTGATTTTAATATGGAAGCAAGATATGGAGATTACAAATATACATTTGAACTAAAATGCACAAATGAATATACTAATACATGGATTGAAAATATAAAGGAGTTAAGAAAATGGTTGAAAGAATTATTGATAGAGAAATAATGGATATTGTAAATAAATATGCCCAAGTAATTTTAGCTCATTATAAGGTTAAAGCAATCATTTTATTTGGTTCATATGCCAAAGGAACAAATAATGAAGATAGTGACATAGATATCGCTATTATTACTGATGACTTAAAATGTAATGATATTTTTGATGAACAATTAAATCTAAAGAAATTAAGAAGAAATATTGATTATCGTATAGAACCTCATTTAATTGAAGTATCTGATTTCGATAATATAGAAACTCCATTTGTTCAGGAAATAATAGATACAGGAATCAAAGTGGCATAAATAGATTAATGAAATTAATTATATCAAAAAAATCCACAAAAACACTTGAAAAATCAAGTGTTTTTATTATTTAACTGTAAATTTAATATTCACTTTTATATTTACTCATATATCAATAATTTTCCTTGACATCCATATTATTTAAGCATATACTTTACTTAGAAATATAAGTAAGGAGGTTCTACATATGGATGATAACTTAGTAGAAATTAGATGGCACGGTAGAGGTGGTCAAGGTGCTAAAACTGCATCTTTATTACTTG
>CANQZT010000003.1 GCA_947628335.1 uncultured Clostridia bacterium
TAGCAACAGCTAATGAATGTTTTAATATATTTTCATCTATCATTTTTAACTCCAAAATTTTATTTAACCTTCTATTCAATAAGAAATATTAGTCTTTCCGCTTCTTTTCCAATGACTAATATTTGATTTCTTTACTTCAAATGGAATATATGTACTTACTATATTTACACCATTTTGCAATAAATTCAAATATCCCTTATCATTATAATTAATGGTAAGGGATATTTAAGCTTTTTTGTTAATTTAATAATAAACTATTCCATATTAGAAAGTCAAGCAAAATTCAGAATTTTATCCAGCTTTTAGTGAACTTAACCTATATAAACTTCAAGTTGTGAATCAATTTTATTCTAGTCATTTGCTAAAATATTAACTAATTGACCTGTTTTCTACTATTATTTTATATATCCATTTGGATCTAAATTTTCTCCATTTTTACTAATTTCAAAATGTAAATGTGGGTCATCTGCAATTTCAAATGTTGCTGTATCTCCAACAGTTCCAATAGTTGCTCCTTGCTTTACTTCTTCTCCTACATTTACAAATTCAGCAGTTAACAAATTTGCATATAATGTTTCATATCCATCTTGATGTTCTATAATAACAGATAACCCATATCTTGGATCATTTTTTATAGATTTCACCTTGCCATCAGCAACAGCCTTTACAACAGTGGTTTTATTAGCTTTAATATCAACACCCAAATGAGTTGTCCATTCTTGTAGCGTATTAGAATATGTCAGACTATCTTTTGCATAATCTTTCATAATTTCACCTTCGACTGGTTTTATAAATGTCAATACATTATTATCATCATTTGTACTTGTTAACATATTCATTTGTTCCTTTTTACTGTCATTTTCCGTATCTTTTTTTACTGAATTTGTAGTTACTGTATTTTCTTTTGAAGTATTACTTTTAGTACTTTGGGAATTGGTAGCTATGGTATTATTCTCTTTTTTGGTATTTGTAGTTGTATTTTGAATATTACTACTTACGGTATTATTATTTTGTTCTATAATTTCATTTTTTGCCTCATCTACAGTCTTCCCAAACTGCGTACTTATAGTTTCAGCATTATCTGAAGACTCTTGAACGAGTGTTGCAATCCTTTCAGAACCTATATCTTCCTCTATATTGTTACCATATACAACAAATGTAATAGCAAATAATATAATCCCTATTCCTAATATACTTCCTCCTATATATAAAATGTTTTTCTTATTTGATACTTCTTCATGTCTTCGTTTTTCTCTTCTCATATTTAATTCCTCCTAAAATTTTATATTTAGTTAAAGTATTTCCTTATTTTGAAAATTTATACATTTATATATCAACAATTTCAACTCCTATGTAAAAATGTTTAATAATATCTTCATAGCTACTTCCTTGTTTTGCTAACGCATCTGCTCCTGTTTGACTCATTCCAACACCATGTCCATATCCTATAATACTAAATTTTATATTATCTCCTTCCACCGAAAAAGTAAAATTAGTTGAACGAAGCCCTAATAAAGTTCTTACTTCTACTCCTGCAAGCTCCAAATTTCCGACTTTTAATGTTTTAACTCTTCCACTATCTGTTTTTTCTTTTATCTGAATATTTAATTCCTGAGAAGAAAAGTCTATTACTAAATCTGGATGTTTTTCTTTAATTTTATTTACAAACTCACTTTTTGTCATCACAACTTCTGAACTATATTGATCATATGCCTCTTCACCGTGCTGTCTCAACAACTTGTAAATATGGATATCCACTTCCTCCCCATACATTAATTGGTAGTTCTGTAGTTCCTCCACTATTAGAATGAAAAAATGCATTAATTGGCTTTCCATCATATGTAATAATTTTTCCTTTTGTACTATTTACTGCATTTACAATCTTATTCCAATTAGATTCTCTTAATCCCTCCTCCCATCTATCTAGCCTATCCGATTTAGATATCCAAGCCTGACAACATGATGCACTATCACAAATATCAGCATTTTCATGTTTTTTTGAATTATTCACTATTTTATATATTGTATAAGTTCTTGCAACAACAGCCTGAGCTCTTAGAGCTTCCTCATGAAAATCTACTGGCATTTCTGCTGATACCACATGATATAAATACTCATCTAATTCAACTTCTTCAACCTCATTAGTACTTGTATGTAATAGTTTTATAGTATTGTAATTTTTATAATCATAATCGTTTTGAACAACCTCTTCTTCTACCACTACATTTTCAGTTTCTGCCGTTGTTTGTTGTACCTCAAATTTTCTTGTAAATAAAATCGGTATCAAAAATATAACTTGAATGAATAATATCAAATATATAATTACTTTTCGCATTTCTTTACTCCCTTTCTTAAAAATTATTAAAAAAATTTACAGCATGAAGTTTTCTTAATTTTTTAAGAAAATTCCTACTGTATAAAATTTTTAAGATGTTAATTTTAATTTCATTGAGTTTAAAATTTTCTTTTCTATTCTTGAAACTTGTACCTGAGTAATCCCCAAAACTTTTGCTACTTCAGCTTGAGTTTTTTCTTTATAAAAACGAAGTAATATAATTTCTTTTTCACGCGTCTCTAAATTTTCTATTAACTGCCTTAAAGCAATTTTATCAACAATACTACTTGCTTCATCTTTACCAGTCCCAATTTTATCAATAATTGTTCTTGAATCATCATTACCACTACTGTTTTCCTCATAAATAGATGAAACTGGTTTTAAGCAATCTAATGCATATGTAACTTCTTCTTTAGGAATTTTTAATACTTTTTCGATTTCACTTACTGTAATATCTCTACCTGTTTTATTCAAATATTCTTTTTGAAGTTCTAATATTTTCATTGCTAATTCTTTTGTACTTCTAGATACTTTCACCATTCCGTCATCTCGAATAAATCGTTTGATTTCTCCTAGTATATATGGTACTGCATAGGTTGAAACTTGTACTTCAAAACTTGTATCAAATCTTTTAATAGCTTTTATAAAGCCCATACATCCAATTTGGAAAATATCATCTGTTTCATAGCCTCTACCACTAAACCTCTTTACTATATTCCATATAAGACCTTTATTGTTCTCTACAAGTTTAGTCATAGCATCTTCATCTCCATTTTGGGCTCTTAAAATCTGTTTTAAATTATCTTCGTACATAGCCTTCTTCCTTTTCATTATTCTCTTGTTTATATTCTAAATGAACTAAATATTTTTCCATCTAGCTCACTTTCCCTACTCACTTTCTTTTTTTTAATTACTTTTTTCATCGTTATTTTTGTACCAAGCCCTAAAATAGACTCAACATCAAGTTCATCCATAAAACTATCCATAATAGTAAATCCCATTCCAGATCTTTCTAAATCAGGTTTAGAAGTATATAATGGCTCTTTTGCTATTTCTATATTTTCAATTCCTTTTCCACTATCTGAAATTTCAATTAAGAGTGTATTTGCAAATATTTTGCATGCAATAGTAATCAAGCCTTCTTCATCTTCATATCCATGTATAATACAATTAGTAACAGCTTCAGATACAGCCGTTTTTATGTCTGCTAATTCTTCAATTGTTGGATCAAGTTGTGAAGCAAATGCTGCCACACTAATACGAGCAAATGCCTCATTATTAGATTTACTCAAAAATTCTAGCTTCATTTCGTTTTCATACAAACTTTTCATCTCTTTTTTCCCCCTATTTATCAACTTATGCACATTTGTTAGTAATTGGAATAATTTTTAATAATCCACACATTTCAAATATCTTCTTTATACTTGGATTTACATTAATAAGTTCAGCTGTTCCTCCTAGCATTTTAATTGTTTTATATCTTCCTATTAACATTCCTATTCCTGCACTGTCCATGAAAGTAACTTTATCAAAGTTAAATATAACTTTTTTAGGCATATATCTTTCAATTTCATTATCCATCTTCCTCCTTATTTTTTCTGTTGTATGATGATCAATCTCTTCTGTAATTTCAAATACTACAAGCTTGTCCTCATCTTCATATTTAATATTCAATTTCACTCCTCCTAACTTCTATTTTTTTTATTATACTCCTGCTTACATTTTTTTCCAATAGCGAAATTTGGGAAGTTTTAGCGATTTATAAGAAGTTTTCGACAAATTATTTAATATACAAATCTTAATAGGTATCCTTTATACAAAAACAAAAGAGGATGGTGACCTATTTTAGGACACCATCCTCTTTTGTTTTTATTTACATAGATAATACACAATAATATTACGAACGCTTAGATG
Source organism: uncultured Clostridia bacterium (assembly GCA_947628335.1). The sequence goes on from CANQZT010000003.1 coordinate 4,250, forward strand.
CAAATGAAATCCAATTTTTCTTTTTTCCATCTAAAATATCATTTGTATAGGAATTTTACTTTTTTATTTTATACTTTCTATTATTACATCCCCATCTTTAAGGGCTTTATATTTAATATGATTGATTTTGCAATATTCTATGCACTCGTCTATTTTTTGTGTTTCTGGATGTTTTGATTTATAGTGAGGAAGAAATAAATAATCAAACACCCCAAGCCCATTCCAAATTGTATTTAAATTATATATATTTATATCCGGATTATCACAAATATCCAAACCATGTAAATCTCTTGAAAGAACACAAATACCAGCACTATAACCAATATACAAATAATTAGTATCTTTTTTTATTGAATTAATAAATGCATCAAATCCACTTAAATACATTGCCTGCCTTAGAGTAAATACATTTCCACCAATTACATAAAAAGCACTAAAATCTTTAAGTTTTTTAAATAGTTGTTTTTCTTTACCAAAATAATCTTTTAATGATAATAAGGTAACCTCGAACCCCAGATTTGTCAGTTCCTGTATATCAAATTTAATACTTTCTTGCTTTTCATCGTTTATTGGATAATCATCTTTTGCATTTGGTATTAGGCATATTTTATTATTGTGTTCTTTAATCCATTCTTTTAATTCTTCAGTTTTATTTCCCAATTTATAGGAAGATAAGTATAATTTCATAATAGAAATCCTCTTTTTATATTAGTATTTATTAACATATTTTCTTTTTTCTTTCTACAACTATATCTCCAAATAATTCTTCTTGCTCTACATTTACTTTATCCCTTCTTGTTAATTCCAAAAGACCTGTAAATGCTGTTACTACTTCTTGTTTATTACACTTAGACAGTGTATATAATTTGTTGAATATAAATTTAGGTTTCTTAACAAGTACTCTAAACATTTCTTTTACTTTACTTGCTACAGTGTATGTATCTGTTATAGCAATCTTTTTTATATTTTCTGCATTTTGATTTAAACGATTCTTGTTTCTTTCAATTACATTACCATATAACTCTGGTATTATTTCTTTAGTATATTTCTTTTCTAATTTTTGTTTAGGCAGTTCTATTTGTTCTGCTAACCTAAAAAAACGATTAGAAAATTGATTATAATTTTCTTTTAATTTATTAGTTATCTCTTTATATTTTTTATATTCTATTATTCTTTCAATTAATTGCTCTTCTGTTAGTTCTTCTTCGGGTTCTACCTGCTTTGGTAATAATCCTTTAGATTTCAAATACAATAATGTAGATGCCATTATTAAAAATTCACTTGTAATTTCTAAATTCATTCTTTCTAATTCCTGAATATACGCTATATATTGATCTGCTATTTCACTTATTTTTATATCATAAATATCCATTTTATTTTTATCTATAAGATGACATAGTAAATCAAGTGGTCCTTCGAAGTTTTCTAATTTTACCGCATATTGATTACTTTTAACTGTTAATACATTCTGCATTCTAATACTTCCTTTATCGTTTCTTGTTTATACCCTTTTTTTATAAGATATTGTTTTATAGATTCTTTATCCATTACTTTTTCTTTTTTCATAAAAATTTGACTGGCAGATTTTAATTCATACTCTTGTAATTCTTCTTCATGGTTATACTCATAATCTTCTATTTTATTTAGGTCTATTCCCTTAGCTAATAGTTTATATTGTATTTCTTTAATAGAAAGATTTTTCAAAGCCATAAATTCACGTACAGATTTTTGTATATAATCGTTATCATCCAAATATCCTGCTTCTTTTACATATTCTATAATATCATATAACATATCTTTTTGTATAGTATTTTCAAACTTATTTTTTACTTCTCTTTCTGTTCTCTTTTTATACATAATATAGTTCATTACTTTTGTTTTTTCTTTATCAAATTCTTCTACAGTATACATTCTATTCTTCCTCTTCTGATATTTCTTGTTCTTCTCCTAAACTTTTTTCAAAAGCTTTTTCAAAATTTTCTCTAATTTTTTGTTCTATTTCTTTCATTATTTCTGGATTATCATTTAAGTATTTTTTTACATTTTCACGGCCTTGACCAATCCTTTCTCCATTGTAACTAAACCATGAACCACTTTTTTCAATAATATCTAAATTTACCCCCATATCTAAAATATTTCCTTCTTTGGAAATACCTTTTCCATATACAATATCAAATTCTGCTTCTCTAAATGGTGGTGCAACTTTATTCTTTACAATTTTTACTCTTGCTCTACTTCCTACTACCTCTCCATCTTGTTTTATTGTTTCAGTTTTTCTTATATCCATACGTATTGATGCATAGAATTTTAACGCACGTCCACCAGTTGTAGTTTCTGGATTTCCAAACATAACTCCAATTTTTTCTCTTAATTGATTAATAAATATTAACACTGTTTTAGATTTATTAATAGCTCCTGCAAGTTTTCGTAGTGCTTGTGACATAAGCCTTGCTTGTAATCCCATGTGTGAGTCTCCCATATCTCCATCAATTTCTGCTTTTGGAACTAGTGCTGCAACAGAATCCACAACTATAACATCAAGTGCTCCACTTCTAATTAGACTTTCTGTAATTTCTAACGCTTGTTCTCCTGTATCTGGTTGAGATACAATTAAGTTATCAATATCTACTCCTAAATGTTTTGCATATACTGGATCTAAAGCATGTTCTGCATCTATAAATGCTGCTTCTCCTCCAGTTTTTTGTGCTTCTGCTATAACATGCAAAGCAAGAGTTGTTTTACCAGATGATTCTGGACCATAAATTTCAATAATCCTTCCACGTGGTACTCCTCCAATTCCTAGAGCAATATCTAACCCCAATGCTCCTGTTGGAATTGCCTCTATATTCATTGCTTGGAATTCTCCAAGTTTCATTACTGATCCCTTTCCAAATTGCTTTTCAATTTGACTCATTGCTGCCTCTAATGCTTTTCTTTTTTCTGAATTTTCCATACTCATATATATTCCTCCTAATATTTCTTTAAAAACGTTTGTTTGTATATGTATTATTACATTAAGATTTTTATTTGTCAAGAGTTTTTTCTAATTTTTTTACCTTTAAAATTTATGAAATTTGATTTTTGATAATTTTTTAAGAAATTATATAAATATCCAAAACTTTTTTATTTCTATATATTTTTCCATTAGGCTTTTGACAAAAGTATCTCGACATAAAACTATTTGAACTTTTAAACTTTGTTTATTATACAATACCATCTTAAAATTGTAAACCTATTTTTTCATTTTATTTTAGCCTCTTTTCCTTTTCAATAAAATAGAAGGATTTTTCATAATACAAAAAAGTTTATATTGAATTGAACTTTTTTGCTCATTTCATATATAAACCTTTTTTTATAAGTACTTTTATTTAAATTTATTAACAACAGCCTCTTCCACATCCACAGCCACAATTTGTAAATAATAATAAAAATATTATAATAAAGAACAATATTTCACTATCATTTCCAAATATATTGGATAATCCACAACAACCATTGTTACATCCACAATTCCTTGTTTCGTCCATTGTAATCCCCCCTTGCTTTTATTTATACAATATAGTATGAATTTTTCTAATTTTGTGTTACAATGTTATTAGAAAATTTTTTTAATGAGGTAATAAATTTGAAAAAGATAGAATTACTATCTCCTGTAGGAGATTTCGAGTGTTTAAAAGCTGCTGTACAAAACGGTGCTGATGCAGTTTACTTAGGAGCATATAACTTTAGTGCTAGAGCATCTGCTAAAAATTTTAATCTAACTGAATTACAACAAGCAATTTCATATGCTCATATACGAGGTGTAAAAGTACATTTGGCTTTAAATACCTTAATAAAAAATAATGAATTAGAAGATGCATTTTCTATTGCAAAAAAAGCATATGAATTGGGTATCGACGCCTTAATCATTCAAGATTATGGATTATGTTCAATTATAAAAAAATATTTGCCCAAACTCCCTATTCATGCAAGTACACAAATGAGTATACACAACTTAGATGGTGCATACGAAGTGGAAAAATTAGGTTTCAACAGAGCAGTGCTTGCAAGAGAAATACCTTTAAATGAGCTTGAATTTATAAAAAATAATACTAACATTGAACTAGAAGTTTTTATTCACGGTGCTTTATGTATTTCCTATTCTGGTCAATGTTTGCTTTCTAGTATGATTGGAGGTCGTTCTCGGAAATCGTGGTAGATGTGCTCGGTAGCTGTAGACTTCCATATGAACTAATTGATACTTCTTGTAATAAAATTATCGATAAAGGATATTTATTAAGTACCAAAGACTTATGTGGTCTTTCATATATACCTAATTTAATTAACATTGGTATAACCTCTTTAAAAATAGAAGGGCGAATGAAAACTCCCGAATATGTTGCTACTGTCACAAGAATTTATAGAAAATACATTGATCTCGCTTATACCGATGCTAAATTTGTTATAGATGACAATGATTTAAAAGAATTATTACAAGTATTTAATCGTGGTGGCTTTTCTGAACGGTCATTTTAATCAGGATGCAAACACAGATTTAGTATATAAAGAAAGTCCTGGTAATATTGGAATTTATATTGGAAATGTTGCAAATTACAATTCTAATAAAGGTCATATTACTTTAAATTTAAATGACGATTTAAAAATTGGAGATACTGTTAGTTTTGAAAATGAACCAACCAAATATAAGATCTCTGAACTTATGATAGGAAAGAAAAATATCGATTATGCAGTAGATGGTCAATTAGTTACTATTGGTAGAATGAAAGGAAATATTCACCCTAGTGATAAAATTTTTAAATTAGAAAGTAAAACTCTTTTAACTAAAGCAAAAACTTCCTATGCTACTGATAATAGAAAAAGTGCATTATCTTGCAAAATATTCATACATAAAAATACGCCTATTACTATATGTGTATACAATGAAAATGATATTAATTTAAAAATCACATCATCTATAATACCTGAACCTGCTGTAAAACAACCAATTAGTGAAGAACGTATCATATCTCAGTTTTCGAAAACTGGAAACACTCCTTTTTACTTTAAAAACTTTGATATAGATTTAGATGATAATTTGTATATTAATATTAGTGATTTGAACGAACTTCGTCGTAATTGCTTAGAACAAGTTTCAAATAGTATTATTGAACGTTACAAAAGAACATTACCAAAGAATGTTCCAAATAATATTTCATTTTCATCTGCAAATATACACCTATGCCCCAAAACTGTATCTATTCTACTTAATCTTTTAGATGAAAATATAAATTATTCTGAATTGGAATCAGTAGATCGTGTATATATCCCTTTGAATTATTTTGCCATATCAAATTATTCTAATGTGATATCTACAATTTCAAAACATTTCAATACATATATTTACATGCCAACTATTATAAAATCAAATTATAAAAATTTATATACAAGTACTATAGATAAAGCCATAGAACAATATGATATAAAGGGATTTGTAGTATCTAATTTAGGTACTCTCCCTATTTTGGATAAATACAAAAATAATTTTGAATTTATTGGTAATTATACTTTAAATGTATATAACACATATTCTTTACAAGCTTATAATGATATTGCAAAATTTAGTATAATTACTTTATCTCCTGAGTTAAGTAAAAATGATATTATTAACTTAGAAAAACAGACAAAACTAAAAACAGAATTAATTGTATATGGAAAAACACCTGTTATGACTATGGGATATTGCGTTCTAGGAAGATCTAATAAATGCTATCCACAATGTCATTCTTTGTGCAAAAAATCTAATTCTTATTATTTAAAAGATAGATTAGGATTTCATTTTAGAATTTTAATTGATAATATACAAACTATTACTACTGTTTATAATAGCAAAATTAGTTCTTTAGATTATTCTAATTTATCAATTAACTCTGTTAGAATTGATTTTTTAGATGAAAATATTTCAGAAATGAATAATGTAATAAAAACAATAAAATCTGAAAAAAGATTAGAAGGAAAAAATTATACAAATGCAAACTTTACACGACAAATATAGTAGTAGTTTTGATTAACTACTACTATATTTGTTTACTACTTAACTCTATAATTAAATCCATATTATCATCTTTTGCTGCTTTATTTTTTCTAATTGCTCCACACTTCTTACATTTATGAATGATTACATATCCTTTTTTGGAATCTATTTCTAACGAAACCGGTTCTAAATCTCCATGACAAGTCTGCATTCTATCTCCTGGATTTATATCAACATGCTTTGAATGTAGACAATATGGACAATGATTTCTGCATGAATATCCAAGTTTTGGTACACGTTTTCCACAATTGTCACATATAAATTCTTCATCAATTTCTGTAAATTTACTTAACATTTTATCCCTTCTATTCTGCTAATAAACTTCCTCCTATGAATTCCCTTATTAAAGATGTTTTAGAAATATTTTCTGATGGAATGGATTCAAAATAACTCAATAACCTAATTAACCTTATTGCTTCTGCATATTCTAAATCCGTATTTTTTATCTCTTTTAATAACGGAATTGCATAATCCTTTAATACTCCTAATTCATAGATTAATGAAGAATTAAACATACTATCAGCTTCTTCTTGGAATGGATAAATATATCTCTCTTCACCCCTATTTACTGAATACCACATCTTTATCGTATGCTTTGCAGAATATCCTCTAAATTGATTATCTCTTACAATTCTTCTAATTAATCGAGTATCTGTAGTAGAAATTCTGTTATAATAATCTATGTTCAACACTGTTAATGCACTAATATATATTTTATATTTTTGCTCTTTTGGTATAGATATAGTTAATTTATCATTCAAACAATGAATTCCCTCTATTACTAGTATTTCATCATCTTCAAGTTTCATTGTTTCTCCGTTATATTTTTTACTACCAACTTTGAAATCAAAAGTTGGTATTTCAACTTCTTCCCCTCTTAGCAACCTTTGCAAATGATCATTAAATAGTTTTATATCAATAGCTTCTATACATTCAAAATCATAATTTCCATATTCATCCTTTGGATTTTCTTCTCTTTCTACAAAATAGTTATCTACTGAAATTGTAACTGGTTTTATTCCATTTAATCTTAATTGCATTCCTAATCGTTTTGCAAAGGTAGTTTTTCCCGAAGAAGATGGACCTGCAATCAATACCATTTTTACTTGTTTATTTTTAGATATATTATCTGCAATTTGTGCTAATTTCTTTTCATGTAAAGCTTCTGATAAAAGAATAGCATCAGTTGCTCCATCTTTCTTTGCCTCTCTATTTAATCTATAAATTGTATTAATTCCAATTAATTTATAAATATCCTCATACTCATCAAGAGTTGCAACTAATTTCTTATTTTCTATAAATGGAGTTAACTGCGTTGGTGTTTTCCAATTAGGATACCTTACAATAAATCCTTCTCTATATTTTACTATATCATATATTTTTGTAAAACCTGTAGATATTGGCATTACTCCAAAAAAATAATTATAATAATCTTCGCAATAATACAATGAAGCTCCATATTCATTATTTGTATCAATTTGAACTCTTCCTATTGATGTATTTTCCTTTTCATAAAAAGCTTTTGCTTCTTCTTGAGTCATTTTTACTTTTTTTATTTCTATATCACTATCAATTATCTCTTGCATTCTTTGATGAATTTTATCAATCATCTCATCTGTCACTTTCATATTCTCTAATTCACAAAACATAGCATTTGACAATTGATAATTCACTGTTAAAAGCGCATTAGGGTATAAATCATTTAGAGCTTTAGACATAATATACATAATTCCACGAATATATATCATCATTCCATTTTTTGAGTTTAAATCAATTAACTCTATATTTGCATCATGGCTTAGCTCTAGTTCTAAACTTCTAACCTCATTATTACACATACAAGCTATTACTTCATATTTTGAGCTTTTTATTTCTTCTTTTAATAATTCGTTTACCTTTATATTTTTATTTAGCTCATACACTTTATTTTCATAAGTAATTTTCATTTTCTTCTTTCCTTTACCAAAAATTATAAATTAATACTTTTTAATTCAATTACCAATTTTACCATATAAAATTTTTTTATACAATATTTTTATGCTCTTTTATTGGTATATTATTTTTATTACACGGATATAATTTTATTAATAAGTTTTAAGGAGGTACAAGTTATGAACCTAAAAAGATTACATGATATGTTAAATAATAAAGAAAAAGTTGATGTATATTATAATGAAAGACCTGTATGGGTACAAGAAGTTCATGATAATATAGCTAAAATTAGTTTTATTGATAACTTTGAAGAAAAAGACGTCTATATAGAAGATTTGTACGAGGATAATTTATATAATTAGTTAAAACAACACAGGTCACAAAAAGTGACCTGTGTTGTTTTAACCTATCCATAATTCTACTGTTGTCTTGCAAAAAGACTCATTCTTTTTATATTCCATTTTTATAGGAATATCATATTGGCACTTTGTCATTTCTAATGCCTCTTGTTCACTTCCTACACCTTTTAATTTATCAACAAAGTAATCCAGAGCCTTATTGGCCTTTTCTCTTTCTTCTTTTTTTATATGGCTATTTACCCAAAATCCTTCTTTTGCTCTTGGTTTCCGTGAATAATAATCCATAAAAAACCTCCTATATGCATATTTTGATTTGTATATTATATCATGTTTTTCAATTTATGTACATACTAAAATTCGACTTTTTCTGATATATATTTCTCTAATTCAGAAATAGATATTCTAATCTGCTCCATGCTATCTCTATCCCTTACAGTTACTGAATTATCTTCTAATGTATCAAAATCTATTGTTACACAATATGGTGTTCCTATTTCATCTTCTCTTCTATATCTTTTTCCTATACTTCCTGCTTCATCATAATCACACATAAATTTTTTAGATAGTTTTTCATATACTTCTTCTGCTTTATCACTTAATTTTTTAGATAATGGAAGAATAGCAACTTTATATGGTGCAATTGCTGGATGCAAATGTAATACTGTACGAGTATCTCCTTCTCCTACTTTTTCCTCTTCATAGGCATTACATAAAAATGCAAGAGCAACTCTATCACATCCAAGAGATGGTTCAATACAATATGGTATATATTTTTCGTTTGTATCTGGATCTAGATAAGACAAATCTTGCTTTGAATGATTTGCATGCTTAGTCAAATCATAATTTGTTCTATCTGCAATTCCCCAAAGTTCTCCCCATCCAAAAGGAAATGCAAATTCAATATCTGTAGTTGCTGTACTATAAAATACAAGTTCTTCTTTTGAATGATCTCTTAAACGAATATTTTCTTCTTTCATTCCTAAATTAATCAAGAATTTTTTACAATAATCTTTCCAAAATGCATACCACTCTAAATCCGTTCCAGGTTTACAGAAAAATTCTAACTCCATTTGTTCAAATTCTCTTGTTCTAAATGTAAAATTTCCCGGTGTTATTTCATTTCGAAATGCCTTACCAATTTGTGCAATTCCCATTGGTAATTTTTTTCTTGTTGTTCTTAAAACATTTTTAAAATTTACAAATATTCCTTGTGCTGTTTCAGGTCTTAAATACAATTGTGTTGTAGAATCTTCTGTTACACCTTGAAATGTTTTAAACATTAAATTAAATTTACGAATATCTGTAAAATTCTCTTTTCCACAATTTGGACATGCAATATGATGTTCACTCATATAATTTAACATTTTTTCATCTGACCAACCATCTACAATTTCATCACATTCATGTTCATGCATCCATTCTTCTATTAATTTATCTACTCTATGCCTTGTTTTGCATTCTTTACAATCTATTAATGGATCACTAAATCCTCCAACATGACCGTGATGCAACCCAAGTTTCTGGATTCATTAAAATTGCTGCATCCAATCCAACATTATATTTACATTCTTGTACAAACTTTTTTAACCACGCTTTTTTTATGTTGTTTTTTAATTCTACACCTAAAGGTCCATAATCCCAAGTATTAGCAAGTCCTCCATAAATTTCTGAACCAGAATATATATACCCCCTTGCTTTGCATAAATTAACAATTGTGTCCATTGATTCTAGCATAACTTTACCTCCTTATTTTATTTTCAAAATACAAAAAAACCTTCATTCCTAGCATATTATTCGCTAGGGACGAAAGTTTTACTTACGCGGTTCCACCCTAATTGGTATAAAATACCCACCTTAATTTTTTATTGCTCCAAAGCTCCCCATATAATCTTTATTATTAGATTTCACCTTTTTCTAACTCTCTATGAATAAATTTTATATTTTTTCTTTTTCACTGCAATTTATATTTTTGTATATTATATACATTTTTTTTCCAAATGTCAATAACTATTGTTCAAACCTTATACTCACACTTCTCGGTTAATTTAGAAATAATCATTGACTTTATTACATAATACAAATATAATTCATATATATTGCATAAGGTGGTGTAAAAATGTCTATAAAACTAGTAGCAAGCGATTTAGATGGCACTTTAATAGATCATAACAATTCAATTCCTTCAAGAAATTTAGATGCTATTGATTCACTGTACAATAAAAATATTAATTTTGCAATTTGTACTGGCAAAACTTATTCTATAACAAAAGATATTTGCAAAAAGTGTAATGCATCTTATGGTATTTTTGGAAATGGCACTCAAATTATTAATCTCAAAACTGGTGAAGAAATTTACAAGAACTTAGTTTCTATTAATAATTTTAACATATGCTATGATATTGCAAAAAAACATCAATTACATGTTCATGTTTACTCTGATTCAGAAATAATTAGTGAAAAATTAATGTATATGGATTTAAGAAATTATCGTTTAAATGAAAATAAAAATTCTGAAAGTTTATACTTTAGAATTGTTCCAAATATAAAAAAGTATATAAATGAAAATACACCTCAAATATTTAAACTAGTTATTTCTAGTGAAAACGATTTATCCCTTGTCAAAAATGAAATTTTAAACAACCTTGATTTAAACGTTTTACATATAAAAAAGAAAAATCAATATAAAGATAAAATTATTAATAAAGAATATGAATATTTAGATATTACACCAAAAAATATTGGTAAAGGATATGCTCTAACCTACTTAAGTAATTTTCTACATGTTGATAACAATGATATTATGGCTATAGGAGATAATGTAAATGATATTGACATGTTAAAAGTTTCAGGAATTAGCGTTACTCTTGCAGACTCTTATGATGAAATAAAAAAAATTGCAACATATACTACCAAAAATTCTGTAGAAAATAGTGGTTTTGCTGAAGCTGTTTATAAATTTATAGTATAATTTTCTATATACAAAATAGAATTTAAGTGGAATTTCACTCCACCTAAATTCTATTTTTCTTCTTTTTTTATTTCTTTATTCTTATTACCTAGTTTCATATTTTTTAATCTTTCAAACTTTTTATTATTTTCATTTCCATATCTTCCGCGTAACTACATTTTTGATTAGAATTTTTTTCAAAGCATCTTCCTTTACATCAGCAATTAAAGTTCCATCCTTTGCTATTGATATTTTACCCGTTTCTTCTGAAACAACAACTGCAATAGCATCAGATTCTTTTGAAATTCCAATAGCTGCCCTATGCCTTGTTCCAAGTTCTTTTGCAATATCTGCATCACCAGCCAGTGGCAACATACATGCTGCTGCCGTTATTTTATTATTACTAATTATAACTGCTCCATCATGTAATGGTGTGTTAGGCACAAATATATTTACAAGTAATTGCGGTGATACTTCAGCATTAATTTCAATTCCCGTTGAAATAATATCTTTTATTTGTATATCCCTCTCAATTACAATTAAAGCTCCTGTTTTCGTTTTTGAAAGTTCCTCTGCTGCTATAATAATTTTATATATATCTTCTTTTGTTTTTGTTGCAATATCTTTATCTATACCAAAAAATTTTGTAAATTTATTAGTGCCTAGCTGTTCTAATGCTCGTCTTAATTCTGGTTGAAAAATAACTATCAAAGCAAAAACGCCCCACGTCATAATTGAACTCAATATAAAATTTAATATTTTTAACTGTAATATGTCACTAACTGCTGTTGCAATTATTAATAATGCAATTCCCTTTAATAACTGCCATGCTCTTGAATCTTTTGCAAATTTTATTACCTTTACTAATAAAAATAACACAATTAAAATATCAATTATTAATGTAATTAAATTTAATGGGTTATTATATAGGGTTTGAATATACGCCACTATATTTTGTTCATAAAAATTCTTAAAATTAAATCCAACATTATCCATAATAATTTATCCCTCTTTTGTTACATTGTAAACAAATAATAAACAAGCGTTCCTGCAACTGTAAGTACCATTAATCCTGCTAAAATTAAAGCTATAATTTTTACTATTATTTGTGATTTATTTTTTTTATTACTGCTCATTTTCATCCTCCTAATACTTTTTATGTTCTTGTTATATCATACTTATTATTTTTTTTCAATACTTGTTTTAAATCATTATTGCATTATATCATTATTTGTACTATATAAAATGAAAATTGTAACATTGTAAAGAGACGAACAGAATGTTCGTCCCCTAACTCAAAACCAATTTTTTGCACCTACTTGTATTTTTCTTTCCTAACTATCCATACATATAATTCTATTATCGATAGAACTATACAACAAATAATTAGTATCACTGTTTCTTCTAAACACATATGAAATTTCTCATATTCTATTAGTATTTTAAGGGTTGTCAAAATCAACATAATTAATACCCCTTTTATTCTACCACGTGAACTTTCCAACAGCTCTTTTTTTAGAACTTTATCTTTTCTCTTCCGTAAAAAATAAAATATTCCTAGCCCTTCCGAAGCAATAAGAGTACCAATATACGACAGCCCTAAGATTAATATGGCACAATTTAATATAGTTAATATCATTTTTATTCCTCCTTTTATTGGTTTTGAGTTTAACTTATCATGATTGATATAAACTTATTATACTATAACTTTACATAAAAATCAATTTTTTTACAATTAGTCTGCACTTTTTATGTCGAATTTTCATAGTATGTAGTATGGCTATGCCAAAATAAATAAAAGAAAGGTAGATTTATTATGGATTTTGAAAAACCTTGTTGTCCAGTCGTTGAAGTTGATGGAGCTATTGCTTGTGGAAAACAATTTGATTTAGATATTACCCTACCATGTGATAATAGAAATGTTATTTATGGTATTATAAGAGATTGCTATAAAGAACCTGTTTGTGATGCTGTAGTAAAATTAATTGAAATAGTTAATGATTGTGGTAAAGAAGAAAGACGTCCAGTTTCTCATACTTTTACAGATGAAGATGGAGAATTTGTTTTTGGCCCTCTATGCCCAGATAAAAAATATGAAATTAATTTTTGGGTAGATCAAGTAAAACATGTCAAAGTATGTGCTAAATGTAGTCATGAAGGTAAATGTTTAAAAGGTGTAAAAATGGATAAATGCGACTGCTATGTTGATTCAAAACCTTGTTCTCGTTGTGAAGAAGATTGTGACTGTGAAGAATGTGAAGATATGTTTTAAAAATGGGAATCATTAAATGATTCCCATTTTCTTCATTAGTTGCTTTCCTTTTTTCATCATTTTATTTTTTTTCATGGCATTTTTTTCTGTATACAACATTATAGCACTTGTTGATATTAAAGTACCCATAACCATTCCCTTTACAAATTTCATACTCTCTATCCTCCATTTCTATTTTTTACTCTTCTTAGTATGTGTCTTTTTTTCAAATATATACTTTCGTATCAAAGAATATATTTCCCACACAGCTATTAACATAAGAAAAACTCCAAAATATTTTCTTAATTGTTTTACCTCCATTTTATTTGAATATATGGCTCCTATAATCGCTCCACATACTCCTGAAATAATAACAGGTACAGCTACTTTAAAATCAATACATTTTTGTTTCATATTCGTAATTATTGCAATTATTGATGTTGGAATAAAAAATACAAGGTTTGTCGCTTGAGCAATATGTTGTTCTATTCCCATAAACACAGATAAAAAAAGTATTAATATAGTTCCTCCTCCCATTCCCATGCCACTTATAAAACCTGATATTAGCCCTGCTATTACCTCAAACATACATTACCTCCATTTTTACGATATTATCATTCTTATTGATACATAAACTAAAAAAGCAACAAATGTACCTTTAAGATAAATTTCTGGTATTTTTTGTAAGTATTTTGAACCTAAAAATCCACCAATCATTCCTCCTATGGCGCAAAGTATCCCTATTTTCCAATCAATATAATCATTTTTATAATAAAATATTCCACTAGTAATTACCATCGGCAATATTACAAAAATCGATGTTGCCCTCGCTTTTTGTTCACTCATATCAAGTAAGTATACAAAAGCAGGAACAACAATCATTCCTCCACCAGTTGCGAAGAAACCACTAATAATTCCTGCTATTAATCCAATTATTATCTTTTTTATCATTTTTAACACCACATATATTTTTTCTTATTTTTTTCTTTTTTCATTTTTTTATACATGATTTTCCCAATTTTTTTCTGCAATTTTGGTCAATAATTCATCACATCTTAACATTTGATAAATAATATCTAACTTTAATTTTTCATCTTGAACATTATCTGTAATATCAAAAAATTTTTCTAATTCGTACAAATATTCTAAGTTTTTTTCTTTCCAATCTCTTTTATATCTTTTTTCTATTATATTTTCTTTTTCAAATTTTCGCATACATATACTCCTTTTTTACTCTTAGATAATTATTTATTACCTCTGTCGTTATATCCTTTCTATACAGTGTAATTTTAATACATAAAATGATAAAATACAACAAAAATGAATTTTTCTTTTTTCGACATCTTACGACAATATTTTTTAATAGAAGGTGGATAAAACATGATTAGAATTAAAATTTCAGATTTATTAGGAAAACATAAGATGACCCAAAAAGCTTTAGCAGACCTAACTAAGATACGTCCTGCTACTATTTCAAAGATGTACTACGAAGAATCAAAAAGATTTGATATTAAACAACTTAATAGTCTTTGTAAGGCTTTCGATTGCGAGATATCTGATCTATTAGAATACGTTCCAGATAATAAAAATGAAAAAAATAATAAATAATCTACAAATAAATGATAAGTAACATACTTATCATTTATTTGTTCTTATTGTAACCTATAAAATATTAATCTACTGTATCATCTTTTACGTAATACTTTGTTCCTAACATTTTATCTGGTAAATATTGTTGTTCTACTACATGACCTGGAAAATCATGAGGATATTTATATCCATCTCCATATCCAAATTGTTCCATTCCTTCTGCAGGAGCATTCCTAATATGCATTGGAATTTCACCTGTATCTTTTGTAGAAACATCTTCTAAAGCCTTATTAATAGCCAAATAACTTGCATTTGACTTCTTTGATGTAGCAACATATACTGTAGCTTCACTAAGTATAATTCGTGCTTCTGGCATACCTACCATTGTCACAGCTTGCATTGCTGATGTAGCAACTACCAAAGCCATTGGATTTGCCATTCCTACATCTTCTGAAGCTGCTATTACAATTCTTCTTGCAAGAAATACTGGATCCTCTCCTCCGTTTAAGGCACGTGCTAAATAAAACACAGCAGCATCTGGATCACTTCCCCTCATCGATTTAATAAAAGCACTAATATTATCATAGTGACTATCTCCATTTTTATCAAAAATTGCCTTTCTACTTCTGACGCTATCTGCTGCAATTTCATTTGTTATATGAATAAATCCATCACTATCCATTTTAGTTGTCAGTACAGCCACTTCTAATCCATTTAAAGCTGTTCTAACATCTCCTCCTGACACTTCTGCAATTTTTTTCAAAGTTTCATCTTCTATTTTTATATTAAAACTTTTTAGTCCTTCTTCTCTTGTTAACGACATTTTTAACACTTTAAAAATGTCATCTGTTGTTAATGGTTCTAGCTTAAATACCATAGATCTTGAAATTAATGCTTTATTCACCTCAAAATATGGATTTTCTGTTGTTGCACCTATTAATATAACCGTTCCATCTTCTACATATGGTAACAAAGCATCTTGTTGTAACTTATTAAATCTGTGTATCTCATCAATAAACAAAATACATTTTCCTGTTGGATTTAAAAATACATTTTTTGCTTCTTCAACTACTTTTTTTATGTCTCCTACTCCCGCTGTTACAGCATTAATTTTTGTAAATTTATATTTAGTTGTTTCGCTAATTACTCTTCCAAGAGACGTCTTTCCACACCCCGGTGGTCCCCATAAAATAATACTCGATAATCTATCTGCTTGAATAGTTCTATATAAAATTTTATCTTTTCCTAATATGTGAGATTGACCTACATATTCTTCTAAATTTTTAGGTCTCATACGATAAGCCAGTGGCTTTGATAAATCCATTGTTTTACTCCTTTATATTAAT
>CANQZT010000004.1 GCA_947628335.1 uncultured Clostridia bacterium
AGAGCATCCGGTTCATACCCGGCAGGTCGTAGGTTCAAGTCCCACCGTCGCTACCAAAAATGTTGAAGTAATAACTTCAACATTTTTTATACTATAATAGTATCATCACTAACAAAATCATTATTTTTTATTTTTTTCTTCTGGAATAACAATTTTCTTATTTTTTTCTTCACTTGTCTTTGGTTTTGCTATAGACAAATGATCATATACTGGTGAAATTTCAAGTTCTTTTCCATCTCCATTAACAACTTTTATTGGTTTTGGTGTTTCTTTCATTCCAATCTCCTCTCTTTTACTATAAATATATAGTACCATATATAAGAAAAAAGTGCAATTCATTTTATAATTATTTTTATTGACTTTTTGTTAATAAAGTGATAGTATTTTTTTAGGAATTTTATAATAATGTTTGGGCTATGTTAGTATAGGAGGTGAATATAATGAAAAAAAACTTTCTTCATGCTATATTTAGCAAACTAGATAATGTTCTTAATATTATTAATGCACGTCTAGATAATATTGATACTCATCTTGAAAATGTCGATGCTCACCTAGATAATATTGATACTCATCTTGAAAATGTCGATGCTCGCCTGGATAATATTGATACTCATCTTGAAAATGTCGATGCTCGCCTAGATAATGTTGATGCTCATCTAGAAAGTGTCGATGCTCGTTTAGATAATGTTGAAAATATTCAAAAGGATTTGATTGCTAAACAAGATGAATTTGCCAGAGAACAAAAAAATATGCAAAAGGATATTCGAGGTTTAAAAGATGACGTAAATACTATCTATACTCTCCAACAGGAAAACACTAAAATTTTAGAGCAACATACTAATACTCTTAATCAACATAGTAAACAACTATATATTATTTACAATATGTTAGAAAAAAACCAAGAAGAACATAATAATTTTGATAAAAGAATATCTAATTTAGAAGCAATTCTCTAAAAATAATTAAATAAGCTACTTTTTTAATAAAGTAGCTTATTTATTACTTTTTAATATTCTTATTCTATCTTTTTCTTCTTTAGATACTTGATAAGATTCTATAATTTTTTGTAGTGCTTTATTATATGTAAACTTATCCAATGAATTGTTTGTTAAATATTCCATTATATAGCTTGGATATTTTATATATGCTATTGATATAGCCCATGCAATCGCCATTTTTACATAGTATCCTTCATGTTTTATTGTATCTAGAATTTTAATTACTTCTCCGTACATATTCATCTGTGATAAAATAATCCAACATGACCACTATTATAAATCTAAGTTCAAATTCTTTATTCGATTTTATATATTTTTGTAAAAATTGCCACATTGTATTTTGATTTTGTTTTATAAATTTTAAACCTGAACAAAATATATCACAAATTGCCCAGTTATCAATTTTAGGGATAAATTTTTCTATATATATTAGCTTTTCTTCTATACACATTTTGGAAATCCCTATTACCATCCCTTGTAGCAAAACTTCCTCATAATAATCATCTTTTGCATTTTTTAAATATGTTCTGAAATCACTTTTTGCTATTTCTTTTGCATATTTTCTTAAATTTGGAACTCTCACACCTATTATATTTTTTATATTTGGACATATTTTTTCTTGAAATTTTTTATATTTTAAATCTTCCATCTCAAATAACTTTATTCTAACTTCATTTTTCATACCATTTATCCTCTTTTTTCAACATATTATATCATAAAATAACCAAATTTAATAAAATCTTCATTTTTTTATATTTCATTATTAGTGATTTTGTGATATCATATGTTATATTATATATTTTTTGAGGTAAAGTATGGATAATAAAAATAGTAAAAAATTAAAAATAGTAAGATTAATATTAGGAGTTATAGCATTTATATTTATAATTATACTTGGTATTAAATTTTTCCCTGTATTTCTCAATTTAAGAAATGAACAACGGTCAAATTCAATTCAAAGAGAAAATACAAAGTTCTGGAATTGGAGGAGTATTTACATTACTTGGTCTACAACTACTTCAAATACTTGTCCCTATTCTACCTGGTGAACCTATAGAATTTTTATCTGGTATGTGTTATGGCGCAATTGGTGGAATGCTGTTAATTTTCTTTGGTGCATTTTTAAGTTCCTTTATTATTTTTTATTGCGTTAAAAAATTTGGAAAAGATTTTATAACTACATTTTTTAACGAAAATAAATTAGAAAAAATAGAAAACAGTAAACTATTTTCTAATCCACAAAAAATAGAATTATTTTTGTTAATTGCATTTTTAATACCTGGATCGCCAAAAGATTTACTAGTTTATATAGCAGGTTTATTACCAATTAGTCCTTTACGTTTCTTTTTGATTTCAACACTTGGTCGTTTTCCTTCTGTAATATCATCAACATTCGCTGGTAGCACCCTTATAGAAGGTAATTGGCACTTATCCATTATCAGCTACGCAATTAGCATATTAATATCTGTCATTGTTTTTGCAGTATATTACGCCAAGAAAAATTTAAAATTTATTAATAAAATTACACCAAAAATAGATTAGTAGTTAATACAAAACTACTAATCTATTTTTATTATCTTAGTATATAAACTTAAATATCCTATTGAAAAACAAAATCCTCCAATAACATCACTTGCATAATGCACACCTAAATAAATTCTACTTATACCTATTAATATAATTAATATACTTAAAGCTATACATAATCCCCATTTTAAATTTCGATTTTGTATTTTCTTATATATTAAGTAAATTATAAATCCATAAAATGCCATACTAACCATTGAATGACCAGATGGAAAACTATATCCATCTTGAATAATAATTGGATTTACTGTTGGACGTGGTCTTTGAATAATATATTTTAGAGTCTGATTAATAAATGCAATTATCAATAAATTTATAAATGTATATATTCCATACTTTTTATTTTTCACCAATATTAATATTCCAGCTGTTATTGTACAAATACATATAGCCCCTCCAAAATTAGTTATTATCTTAAATATACTTGTTAATGGCTCTGATATATAAGATGCTAACATTTTATATATTCTATTATCAAATTGTTCTATTTGATTTTGAAATAAAGTATATGTTATTATCAAAAATATTATAATACACAATAACATAATTAACCATCTTATATTATCCTTATTATATGAATTTATTTTCTTTTTCTCTTTTTCCATATTTTCCCCAATCATTTGTAACTCATATATATTAAATTTAATTTTCTTTTTCTATTTTTTTTGTAATTATTTTTAATGCTTTTTGCCTTTCTAACATAATAGTATGACCACATCCAAGACATTTTAATTTAAAATCTACTCCTACCCTTATGATTTCCCATAACTTACTACCACATGGATGTACTTTCTTGGTCCTTACAATATCACCTACATTATATTCCATATATATCACCTATATATTTTTTACTGCATAGTTTAATCTTTTAACAACAGAGTCTTTCCCTAAAACTTTCATTATTTCATACATATCAGGCGTATTACTTTTACTAGTTAAACAAATTCTAATAACTGTACTAATATCTCCAACATGCCCTTTATAATTTTCTGGATTTTTCTTATAATCTTTTACCTCTCTTGCATAGCCAAATTCTTCAGCTAAGTCCTTTATTTTACTAAACCAAGTATCTTTGTCATCTGAAAAGTCAAAGTATTTTTCTATATATCTACTAACTATATTTTTAATTTCATCTGTATCATTTATTTTTTGAAATTCATATATTGGTTTACTTTCGAAAAATTCTTCATCGTACATATAAATAATATTTTCTTTTACCTCTGACCATTTAGCTATGTCTTTTCTAGGTTTTACATTTCCACGTTCAATTCCTAATACTTTTAGAGAATATTCTTGGTCTTTTTCTAGTAATTGCTGTAAATCTGTATCATATTTTCGAGCCCAATTAATTGCTTCTTCATAAACTCGCTCTTTAGTATAAGTAGAAATTACTCTTTTCGATATATCAAGTAATTTTATAATATCAAATAAAGCTCCACTAACACTCATTTTATTTAATTTTAATTCAAATTCTTCTATTTTCATATTTGGATTTTGTCTTCTCCATTGTTCAAAATTAGAATTTGCTATGTTTAAAAGATATTCGTCAACAGCCTCTTCTGGTATCCCTTGTTCTACATAATAACTAACTGCCGCTTCTGGATCTTTTCTTTTACTTAACTTTCTTTTTGCCCCATTTTCTTCTTTCATTATTGGTGCAATATGTGCATATTTAGGAGCTTGAAATCCTAGACTTTGAAATAATTGCAAATGAAGTGGTACAGAAGATAACCATTCATCTCCACGTATTACTAGAGTAGTTCTCATCAAATGGTCATCTACTACATGTGCAAAATGATATGTTGGTAATCCATCAGACTTTATAATAACAATATCTTGATCATTTTCAGGAAAATCTACATTTCCTTTTATTTGATCATGATGTTTTATCTTTTTTTCTGGATTTCCTGGTGATTTAAATCTTAATATAAATTCTTCTCCATTTCTTATTTTTTCAATTTGTTCATTTACTGGTATTTTTCTACATTTTGACCATACACCATAATATCCCGTCCTTAATTTTGCCTCTTCTTGCTTTTGTCTCATTTTTTGTAACTCTTCTGCATTACAAAAACAAGGATATGCCATGCCTTTTTCTATTAAAAATTTAGCATAACTTTGATATATTTCTTTTCTTAATGATTGCTTATAAGGTCCATAATTTCCTATTTCTTCGACTTCATTGATCATTCCTTCATCAGGAGACATATTAAATTCTTTTAAGGATTCTATAATACCTATTACTCCATTTTCTACTTCTCTTTTTTGGTCAGTATCTTCTATTCTTAAGAAAAAGACTCCTTCTGTTTGCTTTGCTATTTTCTTAGCAATAACAGACTGATATAATCCCCCTATATGAACAAATCCAGTAGGACTTGGTGCAAAACGAGTTACGACAGCTCCTTCTTTTAAATTTCTTTTTGCATATTTTTCTTCATAATATGAAATATCTTTAACATTTGGAAATATTTCATTTGCTAAATCTTTATAATCCACTTTAATATCTCTCCTCTTTTACAAATTTACCTTTGTTCATTTTTTTGCATTTATTCCTCTTAGTTCTGAATAACTTTTGTTAGTAATATACATTACTGTTTCAGCTGATAATAAATTATTTCTTACTGCATATCGATTCCACATTTTCTGTGTTTCAAAATTCATTTTTTTAATCTTTTTTATTGATTCATTTAATAATTCTTCCATATTATCACCTCACATAATATTTTATCATATTATGTAAAATAATTATGTCGAAGATTGTCGTTATTTTTAAAATATTTGATAAATTATATAACTTACCTAAATTTCCATAATAATAGGCAAAATCATCGGATTTCTTTTAGTTTTTTGATAAATATAATCTCTTAAATTATCTTTTAAATTAGATTTTATAATTGACCATTCTTTTATTCGTTTTTGTTCACATTTATCTATTTCATCTCTTATTACCTTTTTTACATCATCCATTAAATTTTCAGATTCACGTACATATACAAAACCTCTAGATATTACATCTGGTCCAGCAACTACTTCTCCAGTTACTGAATTCATTGTAAGCACTATAACTATTAAGCCATCTTGTGATAAATGTTGCCTATCTCTTAATACTATATTACCAACATCTCCTACACCTAGACCATCTACTAAAATTTTTCCAGATGGTACACTTCCTGTTAGCTTGGCTTCTTTTTCATTTAATTCTAATATCCTTCCGTTTGTCATAATAAATATATCTTGTGAGTCAATTCCCATCTTTTTAGCCGTTTCCATATGAGCTACTAGTTGTCTATATTCCCCATGTACTGGAATAAAATACTTGGGCTTTACTAATGCAAGCATTAATTTTTGTTCTTCTTGGCAGGCATGACCTGATACATGAACATCCTCTAACGTACTATATACAACTTCTGCTCCTATTTTCATTAAATCATCGATTACCTTAGATACAAATTTTTCGTTTCCTGGTATCGGATTAGCAGATATTATAACCAAATCATTTG
Source organism: uncultured Clostridia bacterium (assembly GCA_947628335.1). The sequence goes on from CANQZT010000004.1 coordinate 6,086, forward strand.
GTGTTATTGTTACCTTTCTATGTTCTCCTGCAGCCATTCTTGTAAGCGCTGACATAGTTTCTCCTTGCGAACCTGTTGTTATTATTACAAGTTTATCATCTGGATATTGATTTATCATATCTATATCTATAAATACATTATCTGGAACTTGTATATAACCTAACTCCATTGCTGTTTGGATCATATTTAACATACTTCTACCACATACTGCAATCTTTCTACCATATTTTACACTTGAATTTACTATTTGTTGTACACGATGTACATTTGAGGCAAACGTAGCTACTACAATTCTTTTTGTACAGTTCAAAAATAGTTTTTCGAATACTTCTCCAACTGTACTTTCAGACATTGTATATCCCTTTCTTTCTGCATTTGTACTATCTGACATAAGAGCAAGAACTCCTCTATTTCCAAGCTCTGCAAGTCTACCGAAATCCATCCTTTCATCATCAATTGGCGTATAATCAATTTTAAAATCTCCAGTATGCACAATGGTTCCTACTGGTGTGTGTATTGCAAGTGCAACTGCATCTGGTATACTATGACAACTTCTAATAAATTCTACTTGCATTTTTCCAAAATTTATAGTCTGACCTTGATTAATGATATTTAATTTTGTACTTCTTAAAAGACCATGTTCTTCTAATTTATTTTTAATTAACCCTATAGTTAATCTTGTTGCATAAATTGGTACATTTATTTGTTTTAATAGATATGGTATTGATCCAATATGATCTTCATGTCCATGTGTAATTACTAGACCTTTTATTTTCTCTTTGTTTTTTTCAAGATACGTTATATCTGGTATAACAAGGTCTACACCTAACATATCATCTTCAGGAAATGCTAGACCACAGTCAACAACAACTATTTCATTTTCATATTCGAAAACAGTTATGTTTTTTCCAACTTCCAATAGACCTCCTAATGGTATTATCTTTAATGAACTTTTTTTGAAAACAAAATCATTATCCTGATTTATGGCACTTCTCTTCCCTCTTGAATTAATGTTCTTTTTATTATACGTAATCTCACTTTTTTCCTTTTTTTTGCTTTGATTTACTGTTCTTGTTTTTTTCATCTCTTTAGTTTTATCTTTTGCATCATTCTCCACTTTTTTATCCTTTTTTTGATTTGCTCTTGGCTTATATGCCCTTCTTGAATCCTTTTTTTCTGTAATTATATTTTTTTCTTCTGTTTTAATTTCTTCCATCACTTATAAATCTCTCCTATCTTCAATTTTAATGTAATACGCAAAAAAATCAGTTTAAATAGCATAAACTGATTGATTTTGGAAAATTAATTATTTTCTATAGTATAATTCATATAAATTGATATAGTACAAAACCGTACCTACTATACCCTTTTATATGTCGTTATAATTGTTTTTATATTTTATTTTTCCGAATCAATACACTAATATTATTTATCTTCTTTTTTTGTTTTTATACATAAAATTTTAATCTCTTCTTTACCCTTTCTAGGTAACAACTGTTGATATTATACTATTTTTTTTTATAAAAGTCAATTACTAACCTAATTTTATAATATCATAATTTTTCTTTATTGTACTTGCTACTTTTTTAGTTTTAGTATAATATACTATTGTATGAATAGAAATTATGTAAAAATTAATATTTTATGAAAGGAGTTTTAATTGCTATAAGCGCCAGGACAATATTTTATTGTTGACGAGGTTAGAACTTATCGAAATATTCGGCGGATGGTTCTATGGCACATGTTACTGCCATTAAATACTAGCAAAAAATAGTAGTAATACTATAACAAATCTAGTAAGGTAACTTTATTTACATATTTCTAGTCTACTAATTATTTTAAGGAGGTACTTATATACTATGTGTGGAATTGTAGGCTATATAGGAACAAAAAAAGCAAGTCCTATATTAATTGATGGTCTTTTAAAATTAGAATATAGAGGATATGATTCAAGTGGTATTTCAACAATTGAGGATGGATACTTATCTAATATGAAAGATAAAGGAAGAGTAAAAAATTTATATGAATTAAATGGAATTGATAATCTACAAGGTACTATTGGAATTGCCCATACAAGATGGGCAACGCATGGCAAACCTTGCAAAGAAAATTCTCATCCACATATGGATAATGAAAAAAAATTTAGTGTTGTTCACAATGGAATCATTGAAAATTATCAAGAATTAAAAAATTTTTTAACAAAAGAAGGTTACAAATTTGTATCTGAGACAGATACAGAAACAATCCCTAATTTAATAAGTTACTACTATAAAAAAAGTAATGATACTGAAAATAGATTTCTACAAGCTGTACACTCTGCCTGTAAAGATATTAAAGGAAGTTATGCAATAGAAGTTATTTGTAAAGATTATCCCGATAGAATGATTGTTGCTAGAAAAGATAGTCCGTTGGTAATAGGTGTTGGAAAAAACGAAAATTATATTGCATCTGATATTCCTGCTATTCTTTCCTATACCAAAGATTTTTATTTATTAGATGATGGTGAAATAGTAGAATTATTTAAAGATAATATTTCTTTCTATAATATGAAACTTGAAAAAATAAAAAAGGAATTAAAAAATATTGAATGGGATGCAACTTCAAGCCAAAAATCTGGATATCCTGATTATATGTTAAAGGAAATTTATGAACAACCTCATTCAGTGCGAGAAACTATTGGTTCTCGACTAATGCCAAATGAAAAAGTTAATTTTGATGATTTAAATATATCAAAAGAATATTTAAACAATGTTAATAAAATTTACCTAATAGCTTGTGGAACTGCTATGCATGCTGGCCTTTGCGTAAAAAATATGATTGAACAATTATGTAGAATCCCAGTTATTGTAGATATTGCATCTGAATTTAGATATAGAAACCCTTTAATTGATAATAAAACACTTTGTATTTTTATTAGTCAATCTGGTGAAACTGCTGATACAATTGCAGCACTGAAACTTGTAAAAGCAAGTGGCTCAAAAACAATAGCTATTTCTAATGTAATGGGAAGTTCAATTACAAGAGAAGCAGATTTCACAGTATACACTCATGCTGGACCTGAAATTGCTGTTGCTTCTACTAAAGCATACACTTCTCAAGTAATCTTACTTGCACTTCTTGGAATTCATTTTGCTGAAATATTAGATCTTGGATATAATGATGAAATAAATAATATTAAACAAGCAATTTTAAAATTACCAGAACAAATACAATATATATTAAATAATATTAGTGAAATTGAAAAATTTGCAAAAAGAGTATATAATGAACATGACATTTTTTTCTTAGGTCGAGGAATTGATTACTGTGTAGCATTAGAAGCTTCTTTAAAATTGAAAGAAATATCATATATTCATTCTGATGCATATGCAGCTGGAGAATTAAAACATGGGCCAATTGCTTTAATCGAAAACAATGTTACTGTCGTTGGAATTATAACTGACAAAAATTTAGCTAGTAAAACAATTAGCAATATTCAGGAAGTTATCACTCGAGGTGCAAAAACCCTTATTATAACAAATCAAAATTTAGAAAAAAACAATTATGAAAAAGTTATCAATATTCCTGAAACGCATCCAATGCTTTCACCTATTTTATCAGTTATTCCTTTACAATTATTTGCTTACTATATTTCTAAAGAAAAAGGATTAGATGTAGATAAACCAAGAAATTTAGCAAAATCAGTAACTGTTGAATAAATTTTAATAACCGGAATGCTTTATAATGTATTCCGGTTTGTGATAAATAATTATATAAAAATTTTTAAAATTACTAATAATATCGCTCCTGGTATCCCTAATATTCCTGTCATTATTGCAGTTATATAATTTAACCCTACATGAAAAGAAAATACTCCTCCTATTAGATTAATTAAATATATAATAAATCCTCCTAAGATAGAATTTAAGACTAATTTTAAAATATTTTTTATTGGCAATATAAAAATTCTTCCAAATAAAAATAGAAAGCAAATACATGCAATATAAATAATTAAAGTATTTGTATCCAATTTAATCACCTGTCCTCTTATATTATCGTATGATTAAAATTGGACAATTATTCTTTTTTATACTGCATTTCTATCTTCAAAATCTTTTTCTTTTTTTATTTCAATTTGTTTTACCATATCTATTACAATCCCATTTTTTTTAGCTTTTTTTAGTAAATAATTCAATTTTGATTGATTTGCTTTTATTTGATACAAATAGTAATCAATTAATTCACCTTCTGCAAATTCATAATTATTATTTGCATTTTCTAAATCCATTTTTGTTTTTATAATACTTTTTATCAATTCAGTATTTAATTCTTCTTCTGTCCTTTCTACTAATTGTAATTCTTTTACATATTCCTCATACATTAACAATTCTCCTTTTAATTATTTATATTTTTACTTTTTTATTTTATAGGTATTTCTTAAAATAACCTATTTATATAATTTCTTAATACGATGAATCGCATCTTTTTCCAACCTTGAAACCTGTGCTTGACTTATTCCAATCTCAGTTGCTACTTCTGTTTGAGTCCTCCCATCAAAAAATCTTTTAGTAATAATCATTTTTTCTCTTTCATTCAATTTCTTCATTGCTTGTTCAATAGTTATCGTATCCGTCCATTTTTCATCTGTATTTTTATTATCACTCACTTGATCCATAATATACAAACTTTCTGCTCCATCGTTATAGACTGGTTCTTGTAAAGATAAAGGATCTTGTATTGCCTCAAAACTAAAAACTATTTCCTCTTTATCTACTTCTATTTCTTTTGCTATTTGCTCTATTGTTGGTTCTCTTCCTAACTCCTTGGTTAATTTTTCACGTGCTTGCAAAGCTTTATATGCCAAATCTCGTATAGAACGACTTACTCTTATTGGATTATTATCTCTTAAATATCTTCTTATTTCTCCTATAATCATTGGAACTGCATACGTAGAAAATTGAACATTTAAAGATAAATCAAAATTATCAATTGATTTAATTAACCCAACACACCCAACTTGAAATAGATCATCCATATTTTCTGCTCTACCACTGAATCTCTGTAAAACACTCAATACTAACCTTAAATTTCCATTAATAAATTTTTCTCTTGCTAACATATCTCCCTGTTTTATTTTTATAAATAATTCATTTTTTTCTTCATTTGATAATACTGGAAGTTTTGATGTATCTACATTACTAATTTCTACTTTTCTAATCACAAAAAAGCCTCCTTCTGTGAAACACTTGTATAAACAGTATTTCCAGAAGAGTAGTTTTATATTCCATAAAATAAAAAACTTATATATTATCCTGTTTTACTTAAAATATCTTTTTTCATTTTATTAATTATTTTCTTTTCTAACCTAGATATATAACTTTGTGAAATTCCAAGCATATCAGCCACTTCCTTTTGGGTCTTTTCGTTACCACTAATAAACCCAAAACGTAATTCCATAATATTCTTTTCTCTATTATTCAATTTTTGCATAGAAGCTCTTAAGAGTTTCCTATCAACTTCATCTTCTATTGCCCTCGAAGTAACATCATTATCTGTACCTAAAATATCTGATAAAAGAAGTTCATTTCCATCTCCATCTTGATTTAATGGTTCATCAATTGAAATTTCTCCTTTTAACTTATTACTTCTTCTTAAATACATTAAAATTTCATTTTCAATACAGCGCGATGCATATGTTGCTAGTTTAATATTTTTATCAGTATTAAAAGTATTAATTGCTTTCATAAGCCCAATGGTACCAATTGAAATTAAATCCTCAATCCCTATTCCAGTATTTTCAAACTTTTTAGCAATATATACAACTAATCTTAAATTCCTTTCTACTAACGTTTGCCTTGCATTATTATCACCTTTTGACAACGCTTGCAACATTTTTTCCTCTTCTTCTGGTTCAAGTGGTGGTGGTAATGTTTGGCTTCCTCCTATGTAATATATGGGTAATTCAGTTATATCCGTTATATCTTTATTCAAATATTTTACATAGATCGTATTAATACTAGATTTTAATATTTGCAAAATATTCATCCTCATCACACCTTTCTAAAATATCTAATCCAATTAAACCTGTATATTCACCATTTCGTGTTAAATATTTATCATATATTCCTATGATAATATGGTTTAATGTTGTTGTTTTATCATTACGATTAATTACTATTTTGTCTGCAACAAATCCTAATAATAATCCGATTTTGTTTTCCTAAAGAGGAAAATGGTATAACTCTAAACTTATGCAGATACTTTTTTGCTTCCTCACTTTTTATATCTTCATCTAATCCATTTAGTATAGAATTTAAGTTTTCTATTATTTCGATTGGAATTATTTGTTTTAATTCTTGCTTTTCAACTACTGCAACTGGCATACCACTAATTGGATCCTTTAATAAATTTCCAGTATCAAGCATCGCTTTTATAATTACACTTTTTTTATTTAAAAATATTTCTATCTCACAAAACATATCATTCTTAGATATCTTCCCTTTTACTAATTTAAATGCAACATTCACAATAACAAATCCTACAATTCCTCCAAGTAATGCAATTTTTATAGGATATGTTCCTGTTAAGTATCCATTTTGTATAAGGATATTTTGTGGCTTTATGAAATACAATAAACAAAATGCACATCCACCAAAAGCAAATGATACTAAATAAAACAAAACAAGTTCTTTAATCAGTAGCTTAAAACTTTTAGGATAAAAAGCAATGTAAATCATAGTAATAGATAACACCACTTTCATGAAAAAATTTGAATAAATTGTTAATATTGGTGCAAATGATATTACAGCATATATTCCGACCTAATATACTCGAAAAAAATAACTTGACTTTACTAATTTTTACTTTACTAATTATCCCTGTAGCAAACAATATAATATAGTTCATACATAAATTTTCCATGAGTATTACATCTAAATAAATTGTCACTACATTTCCTCCTTTTGCTTTTATATTGTACAACGTTCTTGTTTAAATTTTTGTCAAAAGCTGATGTAGAAAAAAAGAAATAATCTACAAAAATAGATTATTTCTTTTCATATTTATAATATTTAATTAGTTTTAGACAATATTATTTATTTAATTTTTTATTTCTTAAAAATGATGGTATATCTAAATCTGCTGAATTAGGCGTAGAATCTGTTTGGGTAGGCATCGAACTTATTTTTTTCTCCCAAGGCTTATTTACCTTTTCTGCAACTCCTATTGTTGATATCGGCATTTCTTGTTCAAATCCTGTAGCAATTACAGTAATTGAAATATTATCTCCCATACTTTCATCAATTACCGCACCGAATATAATATTGGCTTCTGGATCAACACTACGTTGAACAAGTTCTGCTGCTGTATTTACTTCATGTAATCCAAGATCTGGTCCTGCAGTAATATTAATAATAACTCCTCTTGCACCTTCTATAGATGTTTCTAATAATGGACTTTGTATCGCTTGTTTTGCTGCATCTTCTGCTCTGTTTTCACCTGATGCTAAACCTATTCCCATATGAGCCATTCCTGTATTTAACATTATTGTTTTTACATCAGCAAAATCTAAATTAACAAGACCTGGTACAGCAATTAAATCTGAAATTCCTTGAACACCTTGTCTTAATACATCATCTGCCATTTTAAAAGCATCAACTATTGATGTTTTTCTATCTATAATTTGTAATAATTTATCGTTTGGAATTACTACTAATGTATCTACTTTTCCTTTTAGACTTTCAATTCCACGTTCTGCTTGTGAAAGTCTTTTTTTACCTTCAAATGTAAATGGTTTTGTTACTACACCTATTGTTAAAATTCCCATTTCTTTTGCTGCTTGTGCAACTACTGGTGCTGCTCCAGTTCCGGTTCCACCACCCATACCAGCAGTTACAAATACCATATCTGCTCCACGTAATACTTCTGCAACTTCTGATTTACTTTCTTCTGCTGATTGAGCTCCAATATCAGGGTTTGCTCCAGCACCTAATCCTCGAGTTATTTTTTCCCCTATTTGGATTTTAGTTCCTGCTTTTGATTCTTGTAATGCTTGTCTATCTGTATTTACTGCAATAAATTCTACTCCACGAATGCCAGATTCAACCATTCTATTTACAGCATTATTTCCTGCTCCTCCAACACCTATTACTTTTATTGTAGCTGTTCCATCTAACATTTTATCATTATTTTCATCATAGTCTACCATTTTATAATCCTCCCAAACTTCTTATATTTTAAAATTAAAAATTTGTTTACGAATAAAAAAATTCTTTTATTCGTTCCATTATTGTCGTAAATATATTTGTATCTGATTTTGTATCTATTCTACTTGATACTGTTTTTGCAAAAGGCCTTGCTGCAATATATCTTACTAACGAATATGCTGAACGATATGCTGGTTTTACTGTACTAATCAACCTTCCTGTAGATATTTTAACTGGTATATTTAATATAATTTTTCCAGCTACATCACTTTTATTAATATTTGTAATGCCTTGACCTGTTAATATTACATTATTAATTCTAGGTTTTATTCCTTGATTAGTAATATCTTTATTTACTAAAGAGAAGATTTCTTCAATTCTTGCTTCAATAATTTCAATTAATTCTGAACTTTTTATAATCTTGTTTTTTGAATCTCCTTTGCAAGTATTTAAAATAATATCATTATCATTATCTATAAAAGACTTTAATGCAAGTCCATATTGCCTCTTTAATTTATTTGCCTCTTCTTCAGAAATATCTAAGACAACAGCAATATCTCTTGTTATATTGTTTCCACCTAAAGGTATTGTATTAGTATAAATAAAAGATTCTCCTTCAAATACACCAATATCAGTATTACCTGCTCCAATATCTAATAACATAATATTATCATGTAATTCATTTACATCTAATATTAAATTTCTTTCAGCAAGAGTGTTTGGTACCATTCCATCAACTTCAAGACCTGCTTTTCTAAATATTCCAGCAAGTTGTCTTGTATATTCTTTATCTGCAAGAATAATTTGTGCATCTAATGTAAACTCAGAACTTAGACTTCCAACAGGATCATCTGTAACTTTACCATCTTTTAGCACAAATTTATTCGGAACTATATCTATTATTGTTTTTCCTTCTGGAACTTCTATATCCCTTACCTGCATAATAGCTTGTCCCACATCTCTTACAGAGATTCCAGAATATTTGTCTTTTAATTCTTTTGTAATTCTATTTTGTACAATTGTTGCATATTTACCAGGAATAGTAACATATGCAGAATTTATTTTCAAATTGGCTTCGTCCTCAGCATTTTTAATTGTTTTTTCGATTGCTTGTACAATTTCTTCCTCGTTAATTATTTTTCCTTTTTTGATACCTTCACATTTACTGCTAGTTGAACATATAATTTCAATTTGATTAAAATTATTAACTTCCCCTACAACAGCTGATACTTTAGATGTTCCAATATCAATTCCAACAATTATATCACCTATTGCCAAAGTTTATTCCTCCATTTTCAATGTATTATTTTCATAGGTAAGAATATTATATTTTATAAAAAAAGTCAATAGTTTTTTGTAATATTTTCGTAATATTTTTGTTTCCTTTTTGTAATAAATATTTCACCCATTATGCCTGTTTTTTCTCACGATAATTTTTAATTTTTTCTGTCCATTTATCAACATAGTATCTACGAATAAGTGCAAGGTTAAGAAACATTCTTCCAACAAATACTACTATTGCTGCAAGATATATATCTACATTTAACTTATTTCCTAAATATGTAAGTAAAATAGATAAAATAGCATTTCCAAAGAAACCTGTTACAAAAATTTTTAAATCAAAATTTCCCTTCAAAACAGATACAATTCCACCAAAAACAGAATCTAATGCTGCAACAATTGAAATTGCTAAATATCCTGAAAGGCTATATGGAATAATTGGCGCATTCATTCCTGCAATCATTCCTACAATACATCCTATTAATATAGCTATAAAAATCATATTAATTTTCCTCCTTTATAGTTGCATATTCTAAATTAATTTCTCCATCATATTTTCCAATTTTTATATTATTTTGTTTTTGTAATGTAGCATTTCCTGAATATTGATCTATGAAACCAACATTTTTAGTTGTTAATGCACTTTCTAAATATTTTTGATCTCCTATTACTTTTACTGTATATGGTGCTACTATTCTTTTTTTATTTATTAACATAAAGTGCATTCCATCCTCCATATTTATATCTACTATATCACTCATATTTATAATTCTTTGATCATTTATACTAATTGCTTCTGCACCAGCAAGATTTAATTCATATACTAATGACATTAAATCATCTGCAGAAATATACTCATCATTATTATCTGTTAATGTAACTACAACCCCTTGCCCTTCTACATCTGTTATTCCTGCTATAGTTTGTGCTTGTAGTAATTCTTTATCTAATATTTCTGATGCTTCTTGATTACTTTTTCTTTTTTCTTTATATTCTTTTAATTTTTCTGTACTTTCTTTTAATTTTTCATTTATTTCTTCATACGATGTTCTCCATGTAGAAACTTTTTCTCTTAAATCTGCTTCTGTTAAAGATTCAATTTCTGTAATATTGGTTTGCTCTATTGTCTTAAACTGCAGAAACATAACATATGTTAATACAAAACATACAATACCAATAGTTATAATTATAATACGTTTTCCTTTTTTCAATTTCATCACCTAATCTACATTCTTAATATATTTATCGGTTAATACACCTTTATATTTTTCTACTGTAATTTCATCACTTTTTTCTACTTTTACTCCCAAACCATCTTTCTTTAACTCATCTAGCCATGAACCAGGTCTTAATAAATTGTTATTAAGTGTATTTTTATCTCCTATTACTTTAATTACAAATGGACTACCTACTGCTTCATTATTTACTTGAATTAGTGCACCTACACAATTTATAGTTGTCGATGGTACAATCCTTTGACCATTAATACTAATAGCCTCTGCATTCGTATTTTTTATTTCATTAACTAGCTTTTTTAAATCCCAATCATGTATTAAATCATTTGCAGTCCCCATTAATGATGAATTATTATCTTGCACTGTAATGATTACCCCTTCTCCTACTATTTCTGTTAAACCTAAATAAGCATTTAATTTTTTTAATTCTTCTTTCTTTCCTTCAGATTCTGAATCATTTGATACACTAACTTGTCTTTCTTTTTCCAATTCTTTTTCTACATTTTGTAAATCTTGATATGCTTTATCATATTTTTCTTTCCATTTTAAAACTTGATCTCTTAAGCCATTTTCCCTTGTATTTTGTCCAACAGTTGAAGTAGCTTCATTCATCGTATTTAATTGAAGCATTATCCCAAATGTTAATATAAAACACATAAACCCTAATGTAATTGCTATTTGCTTTTTTTTCATTTATACTATTACCTCCTTATTCTTTAATCCTAAAATAAGCATTTTCTTTATTTAAATCACCATTTACAAATACTTCTCCCTCTATTTCCTTTTCCCCTTCTAGAATTGCCTTTAAATACAAAATTCTATTACTTAAGTTAGATGCATCTCCTAGATAAACTGTTTTCTTTCCTTCTTCCATAATAAGTACATAATTTTGTTTATCTTGAATATTTATGCTTACTATCAAATTTCCAATTCCATTTCCATTTGCTACTTCAACAATTTTTAATACTGTTTCCAATTTTTTCAAGTCTTCATCACATAACCTATTTCCTGTCTTTATATCATTCTCATCAGTAGAATATCCTTTTATAATTGGTACATTTAAGGGATTATTAGATATTTCTAATATATAGCCTTGATTATTTATGTATGCATAACTACCAGCATACTCCAACATATATGTAGCTTTTCTTTCTTTTATATTTATTAAAATTTTACTTGGTAACACTCTTTTGATTGTTGCTGATTCAATATATGCATTTTCCTTTATACTCTTTTGTATTTTTTTACTGCCTGTCTTATATATATTTTCTCCTAATTGAATTTGTGACAGACTAATAATAGTATTGGTATTTATTTGCTCATTTCCTATTACTTCTATTTCTGAAATGTTAAATATTGGGGACATCATAAAAAAAATAATTGATGCCATCAATGCAATTAATAATATTGTCCATTTAATAATGAACTTTATTCTTCCTTGTTTTCTATTTTTACTGTTCTTATTAACTTTTTTTACTTTATTATTCTTCTTATTATTCTTTTTCTTCTTTGTTTGCTTTTTAGGCTGTTTTTCTATACGAGTTACACCAATAACAATCTCATCATCAAATGAAAATTTATCCTTGTTCTCTTGGGCAGATATAGCATCTGCCCTTTTTTTAGCTTTAGCTTTTTTCATACCCTCACACTTCTTTCGTAATTTTAGCTCCTAATTTATTTAACTTTTTATCTAAATCCTCATAACCACGTAATATGTACTCAATATTTTCTACTTTGGTTTTACCTTTACTAACTAAACCTGCAATTACTAAAGCTGCACCTCCACGCAAGTCTGTCGCCTTTACATTTACTCCGTTTAATTTTCTTACACCTTTAATAACTGCTGTTCTTCCTTCAATGGTACATTTTGCTCCCATTCTTACTAGTTCACTTGCATATTTATATCTGTTTTCGAATATATTTTCTACAATAACAGATGTTCCTTTCGCAATTGTAAGCATACTTGCAAAAATGGCTTGCATATCTGTTGGAAAACCTGGATATGGCATTGTTTTTATATCTACTGCCTTTAATTTTTTTGGAGCTTGTAACACAATTTCTTCTTTCCTTATTTCTACTTTGCAACCACACTCTTCTAATTTTTCAATTACTGGAACTAAATGTTCTGGTGTAACATTTTTTAATACAATATTTCCACCTGTAATTGCTCCTGCACAAAGTAAAGTTCCTGCTTCAATTCTATCTGGCATTACTTTATATCCTGAATCTCTTAAGTTAGATACACCATTTATAATAATTTCGTTAGTTCCTGCTCCACTAATTTTAGCACCTAATTTATTTAGGAAATTTTGCAAATCTATAATCTCAGGCTCCATTGCAGAATTTGAAATTATTGTTTTACCTTTTGCTAAAACAGATGCTAAAATAGCATTTTCCGTTGCTCCAACACTTGGAAAATCTAGGTGAATTTTTCCCGCTTCTATTGTATCACATTTACATTGTATATATCCAGTATTTTGACTAATATTTATACCTAAATTTTCAAAAACTTTTAAATGTAAATCAATAGGTCTAGTTCCAATATCACATCCTCCTGTTTGTGATAGTTTGTGGGTACATAAATTTTAAATGAAATGCTAG
>CANQZT010000005.1 GCA_947628335.1 uncultured Clostridia bacterium
CTTGCTTCTTACTATATTTATTCTTTATATGAAAAATCCGAAAAAGAAAAATTGTCTCAAAAATTAGTTAATAACTTTAATATTTCTAGACTATATTCTGATGAAACGTATAACAGTGTTCGTACATCTAACGTAAATTTTTATGAGCTTGATGAAAATAAATTTAATGTAATAGGAATTATTGAAATTAATTCTATTGGCATAAATTACCCGATTTTATCCACAGTGAGTAATGATTTATTAAAAATAGCTCCTTGTAGATTTTATGGACCTATGCCTAATGAAATAGGAAATATGTGTATAGCAGGTCATAATTATAACAATTATAAATTTTTTAGCAAATTAAAAAATTTAAAAATTGGTGATATTATTAACATATATGATTTATCTGGAAATAAAATATTGTATTCTATTTATGACAGCTACGAAACAAATTATAATGATTTATCATGTACAAATCAAAATACAAATGGAGAAAAAGAAATTACTTTGATTACTTGTAATAATATAAAAGATAAGCGTAGAATTATAAAAGCAAAAGAAAAAAGATAAGTAAACCTATCTTTTTCTTTTAATTAAATACCTTTATAATCTCTAATTTTCTTATATGCATATACAGCCAATATTGCAAATATTGCTATTGCAGCTATCATTGTATAATCATTTGCTCCTGTTTTTGGTAAATTTGATGTGTTGTTATAAGTACTTGTATTACCAGATATTGAACCAATTGTTGTTCCATTAGTAGTATTAGTTGTATTTGCTGTATTGGTTGTGTTAATTGTATTCGTCGTATTAGTAGTATTCGTTGTATTAGATGTACTTGGAGTATCTTCTGTTATAACAATAGTATCTCCATCTGTAGCAAGAACTATAGTGGCACCTAACAAAACTACTATTACCATTCCTAAAAAAATTCTTTTTAAATTCGACATATGAATTCCCTCACTTATTAAATATTTTAATATTATTATTCTTTATCTATTATTATTTATACTACAAATTTTTTTTAATTGCAATAGTTTTTGCCATTTTTTCTAAAATTTCTTTAATTTGTCATAATTTTGTAGTATAATGGTCATATTCGAAAAGGAGACAAATTATGAATATAAATTATCTTGATAAATTAGAATTTAATAAAATTATAGACATATTATCTAACTATTGTATTACATCTATTGGGAAAAAAATTTCTATGGAATTGCATCCATTTAATAATAAAACTGTTGTACAAACTTTACTTGCTGAAACTACTGAGGCATTATCACTTATTTATAAAAAACACGAACCAGAAATATTACCTTTTTCAGATATTAATAATATAATTCATACTTTAGAAATAAACGGTACTCTAAACACAAAATCTTTATTAGAAATTTCAAAAATTTTTAAAATTTCTACAAATTTGAGAAATTACTATTATACGGATAATGATAATAGTAGTTCTTTATTTCCTACTTTGGAAATGTATTTTTCGACTTTATACTCTAATCCTTCTATACAAACAACTATAGAAAAGTCGATTTTAGATGAATTTACAATTTCTGATGATGCCTCAATTACATTAAAAAAAATACGAAAAAATCAAAGAAAACTAGAAGAAACTATAAAGAATAAATTAGATTCTTTTATTCATTCTTCTTCATACTCAAAATATATTCAAGAATCACTAATAACTATAAGAAATGATCGATACGTAATTCCTGTAAAAGAAGAATATCGTGCATTTGTAAAAGGATTTATTCATGATATTTCTTCTAGTGGCTCAACCGTTTTTATAGAGCCTATTGCTGTTTTTGAACTTAACAATGAAATGGCTAGTTTAAAAGCTTTAGAAAATATAGAAATAGAAAATATATTAGACAATCTTTCTAAGATGCTTTATCCTTATATCGAACAATTAAAAACAAATATAGAAACCATTGGTAAATTAGACTTTATATTTGCCAAAGCCAAATATTCAATTAATTTAAATGCTATTGAACCAAAAATAAATGAAGAAAAATATATTAATCTAATATCTGCTCGTCATCCATTTATAGACAAATCTACAGTTGTTCCTATTGATATTAATTTAGGTCAGAGTTTTTCTACACTTGTTATTACAGGGCCAAATACTGGAGGAAAAACTGTTACCTTAAAAACTGTAGGTTTACTTACTCTTATGGCCTGTAGTGGTCTTCATATTCCAGCAAATGATAATAGCAGTATTTTTGTATTTGATAATGTTTATTCAGATATTGGAGATGAACAAAGTATTCAAGAATCTTTAAGTACATTTTCAAGTCATATGAAAAATATTATAGAAATATTGAAAAATTGCACAAAAAATAGTCTTGTTCTTTTAGATGAACTTGGTTCTCGGAACCGATCCTATTGAAGGTAGTAGTTTAGCTATTAGCATTTTAGAATCATTTTCAAAACAAAATACTCTTACTATTGCAACTACTCATTATCCTGAAATAAAAAACTATGCACTTGTTACAAATGGATTCGAAAATGCTAGTTGTGAATTTGATTTAGAACATTTAAAGCCAACATATCGATTATTAATTGGTGTACCTGGAAGGAGCAATGCTTTTGAAATTAGTAAAAAACTTGGTCTTCAAAACTCTATAATAGAAAGAGCAAAGAATTTTATGAATTCTAATGAAATTCATATAGAAGAATTATTAAAAAATATTTATGATGATAAATTATTAATTGAAAATGAAAAACAAAATATTCAAAAACAATTGAAAGAAAGTGAAAATTTAAAACATTTATACGAAGAAAAAAATAATCATTTGCATGAAAAAGAACTTTCTATTATTGAAAATGCAAAATTAGAAGCTAGAAAAATACTTTTAAATGCAAAAGAAGAAGCTTCTCATACAATTCAAGAAATAAATAAAATTTATGAAAATGTTGATAACAATTCTATCAAACAATTAAATAATATTAGAAATACATTAAATACTTCAATAAAAAATAACTCCTCTATTTCTAATGTAGATAATTCAAAAGTTCAAACTCCACTAAAAAAAGAGGAAATTTCAATTGGTATGAATGTCTATGTTAGAACATTAAAACAATATGGTATAGTTACAACATTAGTTAATAAATCAAATCAGGTACAAGTCAAGATTGGTAACGCTAAAATAATGATTCCATTATCTAACATTGAAAAAACAAATAAAACTACAAAACCTTTAATGAGTACATCTTCATATAAAACTAATAAATCGAAAACTCTAAGTTCTGAAATTAACGTTATTGGTAATAATGTTGAAGAAGCAGTTTTTGTTATTGACAAATATTTAGATGACTGTGCTATTGCAAAATTAAATACAGTTCGTATTGTTCATGGAAAAGGAACTGGAGCTTTAAAAAAAGGCATTCATTTTTTCTTAAAGAATAATTCACATGTTAAAGCATTTCGTCTTGGAACATTTGGTGAAGGTGAAGATGGTGTAACTATTGTGGAACTCAAATAACCCAAAAATCCTCTGCTATTATAACGCAGAGGATTTTTGGGTATATTATTATTTTTATTAGAAATGTTTTCCCTTTTTAGTTGTCTTTTCTTCAATTTTATCATCTTGCTTAAATTCTTCTAATACATCTTCTTTATCAGTATCATTTTCGAATCCAACTTTTGCATATGGTATCTTACTTTCTAAATCTTTTTTATGTTTCTTACTATAATCATATTCAATAATGCCTAATACTATTCCTATAATAGCTGTAACTAGAGCAACAACAACAATTATCATTTTTGATTTTTTAACTTCTTCAGTATTTTCTTCTTCTTCATAAACTTCTTCGTCTATTGGTTCTGCAATTGTTTCTACAATTTTTACTGGTTTAATTACTAATAGTGAATATTTTGCTTGGTTTCCGTCTTTACTTTTTACAATAATCGTAATTATGTTTTCACCTTCTGCAAGATTTTCATTTCCAACAATTTCAATAGTACATTCTTCATTATTTGCAATAGCATTAATATTTAATTTTGTAATATCTTCTTCTGTATTTTCTGGTAATGTAATTGTATATTGGTATACATCACTTGCAAATTCTGGAGATAAGTTTACCCCCTCTATAGTTAATGATTTCAATGATGGTCTTATAACTTCTGGCTCATCTTCAATTTGATTTGCCTCTACCTCTTCCTCCTTTTGACTATATATTTTTCTAGTTTCTTTATATCCTGTATCTAATGTTATAGTTAAAGTATTAGTCCCTTCTACTATTTGAACATCAGCTGTTCCTCCACTTTTTACTTTATATGATTTCTTAGTTTTATTATTATAAATAGTTGCACCTTCTTTTGTAGATGTATTTACAACTACTGGAACACTTTCTTTGTTAGTAACATTAACTGACTCTTTACATTTTATTCCATTTATATAAAGTGATGATATTATTCCATTACTTTTTGTACCGATTACTAGTATTTGAACTATTACCATTGTTATTATTTGATGCATTACCACTATTATTATTTGTAGATTTTGCATTTACTTTTATTGTAAGACTTTTGTTAATTTTTGACGTTTCTCCTGTTGACCCATCAGAAATATCACCTGTTAAATTTATTGTCTTGTCTCCAGCAGTACTTGTATCAATTTTTAATGTTTTCTTCGTAGTTGCATTGTTAGCATCATCAGTTGTATCTACATATTTTGTTGTATTTACTCCTGACCCACTTACTGTTAAGTTCCAAGTGGCTGCATTAATTGTAACAGTAACTGTTACATCATCTCCCACTGTGGCATTCGTTTTATTTGAACTTATTTCTGCACTCGCTGCATTTACTTTTGAAAATATAGCCATAAAACACGATGTAAAAATCATAATAAATAAAATTTTCATTGATTTTCTCATATTAATTTACTCCTATTTTATAAATATAACTCTGTACTTCCTAATAAATATTTTTTCATTTGTAATAAATCACCTGAATTTATTTCTGCATCTTTATTAAGATTCATTGCCTGTTTCTGAATATCTGTTGAATTCATAGTTCCTAACAAATATTTTTTAGTAAGTAATAAATCACCCGAATTTATTTCTGCATCACCATTAATATCTCCCATTACCACTAATGTATATTCTTTATTATTTGAAGTATCTTTCAATTTATATCCTGTTCCAATTTTATTTGAATCATCAATTCTATTTCCATCTTTTGTTACTTCATAAGAAGTAATTCCTAATCCTGCTACCAATGATTTTACAGTAGTATTTGGAATTGCTTTTACATTTCCAGATTCTATTACAGCTTGTTCTTCCTCTTCACAAGGTGATAAATATTCACTTGCTATATATCCTTCAATACCAGATGCTAATTTTACTTTATCCCAATCGTGTCCATTTGCGTTTGCACATTTTCTTACCTGTACAGCAACAATTTCATCTAATGTGTTCATTGTAGCAATAATTGAAGCTGATGTTGTTGGTTCTTTTCTAACACGCACCCCTGTATTATTCATATAATATAAAGTTCCATCATTTTTTGTAAGTGTAGTTGGCAATTTATTGGCTTTAGGCATATTGTTATACACTGGAATAACAAAATTCAATTTTGCATCAATAATATTAGCATTAACATACGTATTATATAATTTTGTGGTTTGGCTCGTTGGATCTTGAATATTGGTCATATATTGGTGATTAAAGCACTTATTTTGTGAAATTGTTTGTGAACTTCCTGCCTTTAAAACAGTGTCTCCTACTACATCCCACTTATAAAAATATGCTGTGTTTTGACCTGCATTTGTGTATGAACTTGCAAGTAATTTAGCTCCTCCTACTATCGCTCTATATGGATCAGTCCATGGTAATAATAAACTATCTTTTTTCTCTTGGCTTTGTCCTTCTGTTCCGTTTTTTGCATATTCTAATGCTTTTGCTATAGGACTTCCTCCATCGCTTGCTGCATAATTAAAAAAATTATAATACCCTTCATAACCTTCATATGTTCCTGTAACTGAACCACTTCCTTTTGAACCTACTTCTTGAATAATTTTAGTTGCAATACTGTAAGGACTCATATTACTTTGTCTTGCTGATTCTAAAATAATTTCTTCATATGACATCTCTTTTTCTTGACCATTAACATTAACCTTCATTTTTTTATCTGCCATAAAGGTTCCCTTTATAACACTCTTAATTCCATCTACTGTGTGTATTGTATCATTAAAAGAAATTTCTAGAAATTGAAATATTTTTACATCATTTCCTAAAAAATTTCTTGGATCCATATAATACTTTACTATATCTGCTGAAGCACATGCATAACCTGTTGCAACATTACCACAATTACATTTCCACAAGGAATTTGCTGAATTAATAATTCTGTTATGGCCATGATCAGTTTCTTTACTTACTAACTCATTCCAATCAATTCCTGTATAATAAGCATCAAAAGTCCAATTTGGATGATCTGCTTGTAATTGCCTTAGATATACTTGATAATCTTCTGGAAATGCATCTATTCCACTTCTTACGCTTTGATTATACTCACTTGCCGCTTTTACCGAATTCCATAATCCTATTATTATATATAATATTATAAACAATACTGTTATAATAGCTACTATTTTTATCATTCTTTTTCTATTTTCTAACATATCTTCCTCCAAATTTATTTGTAAAATTATCCTATTTTAGCATATTAAGTATAACATTGTTCAAAAATGTAAGTCAATAAATTTGACCATTGTAATAAAAATGTAATATGATAAAGGACAGAAACTGCAGATGCAATATTCTGTCCCTGGATGTGATATTAATTAATAAATTTCAGAAATTTGAAGAACTTCTCCTTTCTCGTCAAATATAATACCGATAAGATCAAGAGTATTAAAAAAATTTAGATATCCAATAAATTTATTTTCGGATAATTTTTTTACAATCATTTCTTCTTGTATTGCATTTAACTCTAATAAACTTGCTCCAAATATATAGACCATGTCACTATACTCACATTCTATATACTCCTTTAGTTTCAGCAAGATTTTTTTTGCCCGTTTTTTATCTAACACTACCTTTTTTGCTTCTTCATCTGATATTCTTTTTTCATCCATACCTAGTCCTCCTTAAATTATTATTTTTGACTTTACCCTCCTGTATAAGCGAGAACAATTTTTACTAATAGTATCGTTTATGTTATATCTTAACTTGTATAAAATGTCAATGTTTTAAATTTGAAATTTATACTAATTTTGCAATCAAATCATAATCTTTTACTTCCGTAATTTTGCATTGTGCAAATTTTCCTATTAGATTATCTTCCCTATTTACATTTTCTATAAATATTACTCCGTCTATATCTAATACATCCATATAACTTCTGCCTATATAATATTTTTTATCAAATGATATATTTTCTATTAATACCTCATATTCATTTCCTATTTTATTTTCTAAATTGGCTCTTGAAATTTCTTGTTGTAATTTCATAATTTTATTATATCGACTCTTCTTTGTTTGAGGATGAATTTGATCTTTTAATTTTGCTGCTGGAGTTTGTTCTTCTTTTGAATATTCAAATGCACCTAATTTATCAAACTTTATCTCTTTTATGAAACTATATAATTCATCAAAATTTTCCTTTGTTTCTCCTGGAAATCCTACCATTACTGTACTTCTTATTATTACATCTGGTATTTCTCTTCTTATTTTCCCTAACACTTTTCTAATACTTTCTCCATTACTTTTCCTGTTCATTTTCTTTAAAATAGGATTTGAAATATGCTGTATTGGTATATCAAAATAATGACAAATTTTATTACTTTTTTTGACAGTTTGTATTAATTCATCCGTTATCGTTTCAGGATATGCATATAAAAAACGAATCCATTTTATTTTTTCTATTTTTTCCAATTCTTTAAGTAATTCTGCAAGTTGTGTTTTTTTATATATGTCTATTCCGTATCTGGTTGTATCTTGTGCAATTACAACTATTTCTTCTATTCCATTTTTTGCTAATTTTTCAGCTTCTTCAACAATTTCCTCTATTTTTCTACTTATATAAGGTCCTCGAATCATAGGTATTGCACAATATGTACAGTTATTACTACATCCTTCTGCAATCTTTAAATATGCTGTTTTATTTCCTGTTGTAATTACTCTTTCCATATAATCTAATGCATCATTTTCTTCTTTTTTACTTAAAAGCTGTGCCATTTCTTTCCATAAATCTGAATAATCACTACAAGTAATCCATAAATCCACTTCTGGTATTTCTTTTTTTAATTCTTCTTTGTATCTTTTTACTAAGCAACCAGTTGCAATTATGTATTTACATCTTTTCTTTTTATATTCGCACATCTCTAATATCGTATTAATTGCTTCTTCTTTTGCACTTTCAATAAATCCACATGTATTAATTAAAATAATATCTGCTTTTGTAGGATTATTTACTATTTCAAATCCATGTTTTGAAAATAACCCAATCATCATTTCTGTATCTACTAAATTTTTGCTACATCCTAGTGATATAAATCCAATTTTCATACTATTCCTCTTTCTTTTTACAATATACAAAATATTTTAACATATTTTGCATATTTTTTCTAGACTAATTCTATTTATTTAGTATATAATAGTTGCAAGATACTTTTTTAAATTATAGGAGGTTTTTATGACACCACATATTGAAGCAAAAAAAGAAGAAATTAAAAAAACTGTATTAATGCCTGGAGATCCTCTTCGTGCAAAATTCATTGCTCAAAATTATTTAGAAAATGTTAAGTTAGTAAGTTCCATTCGTAATATTTATGCTTTTACTGGAACATATAAAGGACATGAACTAACTGTTATGGCATCTCGGTATGGGAATTCCTAGTATGGGAATTTATTCTTATGAATTATTTAACTTTTATGATGTTGACAATATTATTCGTCTAGGTTCTTGTGGTGGATACACAAAAGATTTAAAATTATTTGATATTGTTTTAGTTGATAATACTTTTACCGAAAGTAATTATGCTTTTAGTATGAATAATGAAGATTGTCATTATATTTCTTCTAGTTCTATTTTAAATAAAAAAATTGAAGATACATCATCTACTTTATCTATTCCTATAAAGAAAGCTAACACTTTATGCTCAGAAGTATTTGATAAATATATGACTGATATTAACACAATGTTTGATAGAATTCCACAAGAATATAATATTTTGGCAGCTGAAATGGAAGCCTTTTCTTTATTTTACAATGCAAAATTATTTCATAAAAATGCTAGTTGCATTCTTACAGTAGTAGATTCGTATTGTTACAATGAACAAGCATCAGCAGAACAAAGACAAAATTCTTTAATTGATATGATAAAACTTGGGTTAGAAAGTGCAATTGCATAAAATTTTTCTTACAACAAAAAATGATGAAAAACTTGATTTTTTATCATTTTTTTTATATTATATAGAATGATTTTAATAAGAAAAGGAGAAATATATATGGAAGAAGTTAATGCACTTATTTTTGGACACAAAAATCCTGATACGGATTCAATTTGTTCAAGTTTAGTCCAAGAAATTTACGATAGAAAAAATGGATGGAACACAAAAGCTGTCCGTTTAGGAAAAATTAATAAAGAAACTCAATTCGTTTTAGATTACCTAAGAATTGAAGCTCCTGAATTAATTGAAAGTATTGAAGATGGTCAAGATGTTATTTTAGTTGATCACAATGAGTTTTCTCAAAGTGTCAATAATATTGAAAATGCCCATATCCAATATGTTATTGATCACCATCGAATTGCTAATTTTCAAACAAAAGAACCTTTATATTATTTAGCAAAACCTTATGGTTGTACTGCAACAATACTTTTTGAAGAATTTAAAGCAGCTAATATGGAAATCGAACGAAAGGAAGCTATTCTAATGCTTTCTGCAATCATTTCAGATACTTTACTTTTTAAGTCACCAACTTGTACAAAAAAAGATATAAATGCATGTGAAGAACTTGCAAAAATTGCAAATATTGATATAAATACTTATGGGCTAGATATGTTAAAAGCAGGAACTGATCTTAGTGATTTTACTCCTGACGAATTAATTAACATTGATTCCAAGGAATTCACAAGTGGTAATATAAAATTTCAAGTTGCACAGGTCAATACTGCTTGTATTGAAGATGTTTTGCAAAATAAAGATGCTATAGAAAAAGCAATTTCAGATTTTATACAAAAAAATGGTTCTGAATTTTTTATTTTTCTTATCACAGATATATTAAACAGCAATTCTCAGGCAATCGTTTTAGGTAATTGTACTGTGTTTGAAAAAGCTTTTAATACAACAATACAAGATAATATGGCATTTTTAAAAGGTGTTGTTTCTAGAAAGAAACAAGTGGCTCCTGTTATTTTAGATAATTTATAAAAATAAAGTATAAAAAGTTGGTTGTACAATAAACTAATGTACAACCAACTTTTTAATTTATTTTTTCTAATAAATTTTGCAATTCTTCTTTTGTAAAATTATAAATTTTATTACAAAAATGACATGTTGTTTCTATATTTCCCTGCGTTTGTATAATATTTTTTAACTCTTCTTTTCCAAGTGAAATTAATCCATTTTCTATTTTCTGTTTGCTACAATCACATTCATATACAGGAACTATATCTTCCTCTATTATTTTTATATTTTCATCTCCTGTTATATCTTTGGCAATTTCTATTAAACTCATATTTTCATTTAACATTTGGCTAATAGGCTTTGCCTCTTTTATTCTGTTTTCTAATATAAATAAATCATCTTCTGTCGCATCTGGCATTGGAGTTACAACATAACCTCCACTTGATTTTACTCCATCCTTATTTACAAGCACCCCTAAAGCAACTGCTGTATTTGTTTGTTCTGACGATGCGAAATAATTTGCAAAATCTTCTGCAATTTCTCCTGTAACTAAAGGAACCATACCTATATATGGCTCTTTTAAACCTATATCTTTTATTACATTTAAATATCCTTCATTTCCTAAAGCTCCTCCAACATCTAACTTGCCATTTTTTAAAGGCATATCTATAATTCCATTTTGAACATATCCCTTTAACTTAGGAATATTATTTGCTACCACTACTAATCCACCTAATTTGCCATTTCCTTTTATTTGCACCGTTATTTTATCTTTTTCATTTTTCATATTATTTGCCATAATAGCTGTAATAGTCAATGTTCTTCCAAATGCTGCTGTTGCAACTGGACTTAAATCATGTATTTTTCTTGCTTTGTCTACTAGATATGTTGTTTTAGCACATACAATACTTACTCTTCCATCATATGCTAAGAATTTTATTATTTTATCATTATTTTCCATTGTTTTTTATATCATACTCCTTAATTTTATTCTTCTTCAAATGTTTCTTTTTTTTCTCCACATAATGGACACATCCACGTATCTGGTAAATCATCAAAAGATGTTCCTCCGTGCTATTCCATTATCTATATCTCCTATTTCTGGATTGTATTCATAATTACAATTTGCACATTTATATACTTCATTGCCTGCTCTTACCTTAAATATGTTTTTATATCCAATTGCAATTACAGCAACTACAATTAGTGCAAATGATAGCGCCTTCCATACACCACTTTCTAAAAGAACTATTGCAAACATTCCAAATGTAGCACTTATTCCATATAAAATTAAAACTGCTTCTTTTTGTGTAAAACCTCTTTTTAACATTTTATGGTGCAAATGTCCTTTATCTGGCATGACTACAGCTTTTATAGATCTTCCCTTTATTAATCTTCTTACAATAGCGAACACTGTATCAAATACCGGAAGTGCAAGTACTATTAATGGTGCTACTATTACAATTGCAGTATATGTCTTTGCTATACCAAGTATAGATATAACAGATAATGAATATCCTAAAAAATTCGACCCTGTATCTCCTATAAATGTTTTAGCAGGATTAAAATTAAATGGCAAAAATCCTGTCAATGCTCCTGCAAGTGCTGTTATCATAATAATTGCAATCATCGGAGATCCATTTAATGAAAATATTATAATAAGTGATAAACATGCTATTAATGATACACCTGAAGACAATCCGTCTAATCCATCTATTAAGTTAATAGCATTGGTAATTCCAACAACCCATCCGATTGTTAATATAACCGAAAAAATTTCATTTAACTGCGTTAAATTTCCATGTTCCGTAAAAAATGGTATATTTACATGATGTATTATGACTCCACTTCTAACTAATATTATTGCAGCTATTATCTGAGCACATAATTTTACTAATGCTGGTATCCCTCTTACATCATCAATAAAACAAGTAATACTTATCACAACTGCTCCTAAAAAGTACCCTATCAATTTTATATAATATTGTTCTTCATTTAAATTTATAGACCCTTCTATTCCCATAATTATAATCAAATATATAATTGATACTAAAAAACCTGCAATGACAGCAAGTCCACCTAATCGTGGCATTGCTTTTTTATTAATTCTTCTAGCATCTTTTGGCGAATCCATAGCACCTAATTTTTTTGCAAGTTTAATTGTATATGGTGTCATAACAAATGTCGTAATAAACGCAAGTAAAAATGCAATTGCAATATCTCCCCACATAAGTAGGCCTCCCTATTACTCTATATTTCCATGAACAAATATATCATAATAATACGTATATTACAATATTTTTTTCATATATATTTAATATCATTTTAAGTGGAGGGATTATTGTGAAAAATAAATTTTATGTATTTTTGTTTTCCTTCAAAAATAATATTTTACCAATTTTTATTATCTGTTTTATAATTTGTTTAGTGCTTTTTTCTAATGCAAATTTGCTTGCTACTAAAAATGGCTTACTATTATGGGCAAATTCTGTAGTTCCTTCACTTTTACCTTTTTTTATTGCTACTGAATTATTAAGCCATACAAATGTTGTTTCCCAAATTGGTAAAATTTTAAATAAATATATGAAACCTATTTTTAACGTTCCAGGAATTGGAGCATACGCTTTTATTATGGGAATTATTAGTGGCTATCCTGTAGGTGCAAAAATTGTTACCAAATTTAGAGAAGATAAACTTTGCACAAAAGCTGAAGCTGAGAGACTTCTTGCTTTTACTAATAATTCTCGGGCCACTTTTCATTATTGGAACTATTGGGATTAGCTTATTTGGTAATTCTACTATACGGCTTTTTACTATTTTTTACTCACCTTATTTCTTGTATTTTTGTCGGATTTGTATTTAGATTTTGGAAGTTTAATGATAATGAAATTTCTTTAAAACAGACATATAAATTAAATACTACTGAAAATCTTACTTTTTCTAATTTAGGTGAAATATTATCAAATAGTATTACAAAATCTGTTAATACTATTGTAATGATTGGAGGATTTGTTGTTCTTTTTTCTGTTATTATATCTATTATAAATTGTTCTGGTATCTTAACATTGATAAAAAGTATATTTTCTCCTGTTTTTGCTTTTATTGGATTAAATGATTGTTATATTCAACCTATTTTTTCTGGTTTAATAGAACTTACAAACGGATTAAATCAGATTACAGCTATTAATACTAAATCTATTTCTATAACAATAACTATTGTTGCTTTTTTACTTGGTTTTGGAGGTTTAAGTGTTGTTTTACAAGTTCTTAGTATAACTTCAAAATCTGATATTTCAATAAAGCCTTATATTTTAGGCAAAATTTTACATGGAATTATTTCTGCATTTTTTACATATGCACTTATTCACATTTTTCCTATTTTTAACCTAGATATTGTCCCTATCTTTTCTCAAAATGTGAATAATATTCCTAAAAGTATACCTGCTTATAATTTTTCTTTACTTATTGTAATATTTATTTTTTCTTTATATGTTATTACTAAGAAAAAAGCAAAGCTTTAGAGCAAATCCGAAAATTTACAAAGTAAATTTTCTGCGCAATGTTATATAAAAAATATCATTATTATATTTATTTTTGAATATATCTATATTAAAGGAGTGATTTTATGGATAGAGGTATAGATTTTAATGGCTTTGATAATATGAATTTTGATCCCAACATTGCAAATGACAATTTTTATAGAGATCCTATGTTTAATCCCATAATGCAATATGAACAGGCATATATGTATTATAGATATATGTCTCAGCAAATGGAATATAAAATAAAATGTAAAGAATATGATAAATTGTGTGGTAAAGAAAAAGAACGAAGAGTTGAATAATATTCTTCGTTCTTTCTGTTCTCAAAAAATCTACCCAATAATACCTAATATTGTCTTTGTCTTTTCTACTTTTTTATTGCTAATTTTATATATCTTTTCTAGCTCTTTTGAAGCATCCATTCCTAGTTTTTTGTCATTTGCATGTACATAGGCTAATACATCTCCATAACTTACTTTATCTGATACTTTTTTTAATAATGTAATTCCAACTTCTGGTTCAATCTCATCTTCTTTTCTTATTCTTCCTGCACCAAGTCTTCTAGATATTTCACCTACTTCTTGTGCATTAATTTCTTGTATGTATCCTTCTGTAGTACTAATTACTGGAATTTCAAATTTTGCTTTTTTAAATTTTTCTACATTTTCTATATATGAAATATCTCCTCCTTGATTTTTCACTAGTTCAATGAATTTCTTATATGCTTTTCCATTATTAATGTTTTCTAATATTTTCTTTTTATTTTCCTCTATACTTTCACTTATTCCTGCTAATTTTAGCATATACGCACCAAGTTCTAATACAACCTGTTTTACATCTTCTTGCATTTTTCCTTTTAATGCTTGAATTGCCTCTATTACTTCTATATTATTTCCTATCGCTTTTCCTAGTGGCTCATCCATACTTGTTATAATACATATAGTTTCTTTTCCTGCTAATTTTCCAATTTTATTCATAGTTTTTGATAATTCTATTGCATCTTCCTTTTTTTTCATAAAAGCTCCATATCCACATGTAACGTCTAAAACTATTTTGTTTGCACCTGCTGCGATTTTTTTACTCATAATACTTGATGCTATAAGAGGTATACTATCTGTACAACTAATTGTATCTCTTAGTGCATAAATTTTTTTATCTGCTGGTACTAAATTCATTGTTTGACCAATTAAACTAATTCCTACTTTTTTTACATTTTGCATAAATTGTTCAATATCTACATCTGTACTATAACCTGGAATTGATTCTAGTTTATCTATGGTCCCTCCTGTAAATCCTAAACCTCTACCAGACATCTTTGCAACAGGTACTCCAAAAGAAGCAATTATTGGCATAAGAATTAATGTTATCTTATCTCCTACTCCACCTGTACTATGCTTGTCTACAATAATTTTTCCAAATGATGATAAATCTAACATTTCTCCTGAATGTGCCATAGAAAGTGTTAAATTTGTAATTTCTTTTTCATTCATCCCCTGTATATATATAGCCATAATAAGTGCTGCTGCTTGATAATCAGATATATTACCTTTTGTATATTCCTCTACAAAATAGCTAATCTCTTCTTGGGATAATTCTTTATTATCTCGTTTTTTGGCAATAATTTCTAAAATGTTCATGTTTCCTCCCATATTTTTATGATACAAATTTTTTTGTGAAACTTATTCTATGAATAGGACATAATCCATATTGTTTAATAGCTTCTATATGAGCTACAGTTCCATACCCTTTATGAGCTTCAAATCCATACATTGGGTAAATTTCATGCCATTGCCTCATTATTCTATCCCTTGTTACTTTTGCAATAATCGATGCTGCTGAGATAGAATATGCCTTCGCATCTCCTTTAATAATTGAAGTATATGGAATCCCTAATGTATCAATTTTATTCAATGCATCTACTAATATTAAATCTGGTTTTACTTTTAATTCTTGTAATGACTGTGTTAATCCTTTTTTGGTTGCATTTAATATGTTTATTTCATCAATTTCTTTTTGATCAATAATACCTACTCCATAACTTATTGCTTCTTTTGTAATTATTTCATATAACTCTTCTCTTTTTTTCTCACTTAACTTCTTAGAATCATTAACTCCTTCAATCATAGATTCTCGTGGCATAATCACACTTGCTACAACTACTGGCCCTGCAAGTGGCCCACGTCCGGCTTCATCTATTCCACATATATATTTAAATTTCGCATTTTTATCATATATTTCTTCTTCTATTTGCTTTAAATTTTGTAATCTTAATAATTCTTTTTCCTTCATTTCTTATTCCCTCTTAATCTGTTGTTAACTGTCTCATATCAGACAATTTATAGTATACTTCTCCTTTTTTTTCAAAGCCTTTGACATACCATACTTCATTTTTTTCATAATCTACAACATATCCATCTTCTACTTTAACTTTTCCTAACCCCATACTATTCAAACTATATTGTGAAAGGAAATAACATTTTTCCATATCTGAACTTGGTATCGAACCCGAATCTATTAACTTCTGTATTTTATTATCACTTATTTCACTAAGCTTTGTTCCTACATAACTATTTGTAGTACTATCAAATTCAACTTGCTCTGCTATTGTTTTTACTTTAGCTTGTATTAACATCATATTGGTATTGATAGTTTGTAGTTTAGCTTGATTAATAACATCATTTCCTACATAAATAGTAACTGAAGCTAATATTACTAATACTATCATTGTGATTACTAGAGAAATCATTGTAATTCCTTTTTCTTTGTTCATCATTACTTACATTCCTTTCTAAAATTTATTTGAATTATTTTTACGAATTTTATATATTTATTATATCTATTAATTGAATTATTTTCAATAAAATTTTATTTTAATTTTAAATTCCACATTTTTTTCACAAATAATTCACACAACTAGTGTATTATAATATAAGTTTAGTTTATTATTTTAGGAGGTTTTTTTAATGGATGATAATTCAAATCAAAATAGAACTACATACACTGTTATAGGTGATAGTTCTAATACAAATAAGAAAGGAAACAATACATTTGGAAAAAGTATCTTATTACCTTTTTGTTCTGGCGTACTTGGTGCTGCATTAGTTGTTGGTGGCTGTTTTGGAGTACCTACAATTAAGGAACAACTATTAGGAACAACTACTCAAACAATCCAAAGCACATCTCAAAGAAATGAATTAGGTACTTACTCTGGCAATTTAACTGAAGTTTCTTTATCTAATTATTCTGATACTGCAATAGATGTAGCTCAAAAAGTACGTCCATCTATAGTTGGAATTAAGGTTGTGTATACAGTTAATTCTATTTTTTCTACGGGTGGAACTGCTGAAGCTGAAGGCTCTGGAATTATTATGAGTAATGATGGATATATTTTAACAAATAACCATATCGTTAATTCTTCATCATCGGATTCTTATTATGAGGTTTCACAAGCAAGTAAAGTAACAGTTTCTTTATATAATGATGATACAGAATATGAAGCCAAAATAATTGGTACTGATGAACAAACTGATTTAGCAGTTATAAAAATTGATAAAAATGATTTAACACCTGCCGAAATTGGTAATTCTGATTCCGTAAAAGTCGGAGAATTTTCAATGGCAATTGGAAATCCTTTAGGAATGCAAAGCAGTGTAACTGCTGGTATTATTAGTGCTGTTAATAGAGAGGTAGAAGATTCTGATGGAAAAAATTATACTTTAATTCAAACTGATGCTGCAATTAATGCTGGAAACAGTGGTGGTGCATTAGTAAATGCTGAGGGAAAAGTTATTGGTATTAATACTCTAAAACTTTCTGGAACTGGTATTGAAGGTATGGGATTTGCTATTCCTATTAATTCAACACTTGATATTTATAACCAATTAATTCAATACAATAAAGTAAAACGTCCTTATATTGGAATTACAGGACTTAATTTAGATGAAGCAACTTCAAAACGTTACAATCTTGTTGTTGGCGTATATATAAAAGACATCGAAAATTTTTCAAGTGCTGAAAAAGCTGGTCTAAAAATTGGTGATGTTATTATTGAAGCTGATGGCACAAAAATTACTACTATGGATGACTTAAACAATGTAAAAAATTCTCACCAAATTGGTGATGAAATGACGTTAAAAGTAAATAGAAATGGTGAAGAAATATCTATTACTTTAACACTTGCTGAACAACCATAAATTCACCATCTATTCACAGAATAGACAAATTTGTTCTTTATAATATAAATTATACATCCCCTTTTATTAAAAAGCTAACATAGAGTTTTATTAAATATAAATTTTAAAAGGACTTGTGATTAGCTAGATATGAAAAATACGACTATTTGATTAGTCGTATTTTTCATAATATTTTAGAAAACTATTACATCCATTTCATCAGTATAATTTGAATTTCCATATGGATATATAATATATAAAAAGTTATCTTTTCCTAATATAAAATTTGTTGTATTTTTTATTTCATATATATCACTTGTTATATCCCTTACATATATATTATATCCTAGTTTATTTAAATTTTCTGCTTGCAAATTTGCTTGTTCTACTTTTTTTGTTACTTCGTTTTTTACCGTTCCTTCTTGTAATCCTTTAATTTCTAGTAATTGTGCTAATGTTACTTCTTCATTTGTGCTTAAATTATAATTGTATGTTTGAATAATAACTCTTTGAGGATTATTACCTTCTTTTAATGTAGACTTAATAACTAATGATAATATATTTGTATTTATATATCCCATATATTCTACTGTATATATAGTATTGTCATTAGCATTCCTTATAATGTCATTAGCCTTTTCTACATATGTTTCTTTTATCTTTGAGTTGAAGGTTTCTGCTGATGTATTTGAAATATTTACTCTTGGTATATTTAAATCTAATTCATAGCGATTTTCAACTATACTATCTTTTGATACCCATGTATAAATTAAATCTTGACTATCATCTATTTTAGTAACTCCTGTAGTATTTACTGTATAACCTTGATAGTCTAATGTATTTACAAATATTTCTTTAAAATTGCCGTGCTAAATCTTCTTGCTCATGATCTACAACAACTTCATTTTTTTCTTCTTTTCTATCTCTAAAGAATTGCCAATATACTCCAAAATTAATGGCAAATATACAAATGATAATAATAATTGCAAACGAAATATTTCTTGCATTTATTTTCATTTTACATCAATCCTTCCATTACATGCGTTTTATTATATCATTATTTTTGTATAAATGTAAATATATTTTCTAGTTATTAATAAAAATGTT
>CANQZT010000006.1 GCA_947628335.1 uncultured Clostridia bacterium
TATAGTCTAATAAAATATCTTCCATTTGAGGATAAATGTTTCCATTTTTTTGTAAATCATAATTATATCCTACTATAATTCCTTTAATTTTATCAAACATTCCATATTGTTTTAGGTGTGCAAACTTCATCTGGCATTCATTTGGAGAAGTTTTATAACTTTCTATTAATAAAATTTTGTCTTGCATGTCTGGTAAATATTCTGTACCTAATAAGTGCATCATGCAGCCTAAATTTGTTCCTATTATTTTTCCTAATGCATTACCTTTTTTTATTATTTTCTTTTCTCCATTTGCAAATTTTCTTATTTTTCTATTTATAAATACACTCTCAAACTCTTTAAAACATTCCTCCGCATTTTCTCTACCATAATCTTTAAATGATGATCCATGAAATGTTACTAAACCTGTTTTTTTATAAATTGCCTGCAACAATACAGTTATATCACTATAACCAACTATTATTTTTGGATTTTGTTTTATTACCTCATAGTCTAGTAAGTCAATAAATGTGTTACATGTTTTTCCTCCGGTAAGGCAAATTATAGCTTTTACTTCTTTGTCCTTAAACATGTTCATCATATCTTCTGCTTTTTGTTCTCTAGTGCCTGCTGAACCATAATAATTTTCTAATACATATTTTCCTCTTTTTACTTTAAATCCTTTTTTGATAAAAAATTCTTCAGCTTTACAGAAAACTTCATATCCATTTTCATCTAAGTCTATACTATTAGATACACCGATTACTCCAATTGTATCTCCATAATTTAATTTGCTAGCTAACATATATTTATTCTCCTCTATTTTTGCTTTTCTTATCATTAAAAGCAACCAAATATTTCATTTGTCTAATTTCTATGCTAATATAATTTGTGTTTCAATAAATTGACTACTCATATATATTTGAATTTTTCGAATTTATTGGGATAACAGTATTATTTTTTATTGTGTCGTAAATACCTCTCCTCCTCTGAAAAAATACACCCGACAATATTTTTGCATATATAATCCAAGTTCTCTTGCCTTAGTTTGCCCTTGTCTAAATCCTATACGAAAATCACGATATAAAAAATTTATATCATATTTTTGTGCAATCTCTTCTCCTATCTGTTTTAGTACTTCATGCTTTTGATATGGACTTACAAGAAGAGTTGTAGAAAATGTATCATAGCCATTCTCTTTTGCATATTTTGCTGTTTGCTCAAGTCTTACTCTATAACAATAATTTTGGCATCTATTTTGAAGATCATTTATTACATTTTTTGTAAATTCGCATAGACCATATTCTTCTTCAAATATTGCTTGCACACCGAATATTTTTTGTATATTCCTTCAATGTATCTCTTCTTTGTTTATATTCTGTATATGGATGTATGTTTGGATTATACCAATACACTATCGGTTCAATTCCCTCTTGCCTTAAAGAATCTATACAATATATACTACAAGGCGCACAACATGTATGCATTAATAATTTCATAATATTACTCCTTATTTAAACATTTTATAATTCCACCATATTCATTCTCAAATACAATATCGCCCATTTGCATTATCTTATCTTTTAACGATTTATATCTTGCAGTTCTATTAAAATAGATTATATAGTCTGCATCAAATATATCTTGTTTTACCTTTAACATTTTTTTTGTAAGGCCATTTTGACCTTTTCCAGTTATTGAACCATCTTTGTTGTTTACATATTGGGTTAAAGTATATCCCCAATATCCTTGCTCCATATCTCCAACAAGCTCTACTCTGTTATCATAACTGATATTTTCTTTAAAATACTTCAATATATCTAACTCTTCTTTATAAAAATCTGTTACTTTTTCCTTAAAAATTGTCTTATTTGCACCAAATACTTCTACTACTGTAGTTGGTCTTTCATTTTCATTTAGTTCTTCATTCTCTAATGTAGTATCTACAAACAATAAATTTAATATTATTAGTAAACTATAAAAACCAACAAGACCAAAACTTACTTTGGGATACTTTTTATATATTTCTACTAATCCTTTGTAATTCATATAAAATAGTATAAACCACAAAGCAAAATAGTTTTTACTTAGATAATAAATAGATACCTTTCCAAATAAAAATCCTACCAAAAGTAATTCTATAAACGCTATACACAGTATCATATTCATACTCGAAAATTTATTTTCTTTCCATTTTTTTATTGTCAAATAAATAGGAATTGGTAGTAATAGTAACATATTAGAATATAAATTAACATATATATACCCATATGTAGCAAATCCCTTTTCTACCAAGTGAGACGAATAATTGAACACTTTATTAGGATCTATAGTCCTATCAATTATTATAGAATATACCTCAGGTGCAATATGATATATAAATCCCAAGAAAAATGGTATCAATAAAGTTGTTATTAGCAATACAATATTTCTTTTGGTAAATATACTTTTGTCTCTGTTATAATTTTCTATACAAAAATATAACCATAAACTTGGATATAAAAATGGTACAAACATAAAATAAGCGCTAAACACACCAAAGTTTAATAACATGAAAAGAATTATTAAATAAATATTTTTTAATTCTTTATGTTTGAAATAATATACCAAATCAAATACTAAACACAATAATAAAATACCCATGCTTAGATATTCAAAACCAAATAAAAAGCTATTTAATGGATACCCCATTGTATATATAAAGCTTAAAATAAATGCTAAAAATCTTGTTTTCTTATCAACCGAAAATGCTGAAATAGTAGTATACATTGCCCATGCAGTTAAAAAAAGTACAAAAATACCAAATATTATAAATATATTATAATATTCATATGAATCTATTACATTATTAAAGCATTTCATAATTAATCCTGAATTCACATATGAAACTGTTTTTCTTGTTGCAAAACTACCATACACTTCATCTTGATTTTTAATTAATAACGAATCACCTTCTGCAAACATTTTAGAAGTTAAGTAATGAACCGATGGATCTCCCGTTTCATATTTGATATTAAACGGAAAACCAAAATTAAGATAACCTGCAATTAAAACACCTATTCCTAGTATGAATATATACAGAATATCTATTTTATGTATTTCATATAGTTGTATACTCTTATTTTTTATTATGAAAAATAAAAATATACCTGAAAAAATAAAATTTATAAGTGATAATTTTAATAAAGTTATTGGTATTACAAAAAATGTTAAAATATAACAAATAAGTGTATTATAGCAAAATATTGCTCCAATTGTTATTGCTATAAAACCTAATATATTTAATTTTTTTTCTGTTTTCTTTACTAATATAAAACTTATAAATAAAAGTAAAAGTGATATACCATAAATTATTCCCATTTTACAAATCCTTTCCTAAATGCTTATATGCATCTGGCATAGCAATTCTTCCTCTTGGTGTACGCGACAAAAAACCAATTTGCATTAAGTATGGCTCATAAACATCCTCTATAGTTTCGACTTCTTCACCTATTGTTGCTGCTAATGTTTCAAGCCCCACTGGTCCACCATTATATTTTATAATAATAGTTTCTAACATTTTTCTATCAAGTTCGTCTAACCCTAATTCATCTATCTCCAATTTATTAAGAGCAATTTTTGCAATCTCTAATGTTATTTGCCCATCTCCTAAAACAGAGGCATAGTCTCTTACCCTTTTTAAAATCCTATTTGCAATTCTCGGTGTTCCTCTTGAACGTCTTGCAATTTCATTTGCTGCCTGCTCATCGATATCTACACCTAAAATACTTGCTGAACGTTTTACAATTAATTCTAGTTGCTCTGGCGTATATAGCTCAAGCCTAGATACAATACCAAATCTATCTCTTAATGGTGTCGTTAGCGAACCTGCTTTTGTAGTTGCACCTATTAATGTAAATTTAGGAAGGTCTAATCTAATAGATCTTGCACTTGGTCCCTTACCAATAATAATATCTAAAGTAAAATCTTCCAATGCAGGATATAAAATTTCTTCTACACTTTTATTTAATCTATGAATTTCATCTATAAAAAGCACATCAAATTCTGAAAGATTCGTAAGTAATGCTGCTAAATCTCCTGGCTTTTCAATTGCTGGTCCTGAAGTAATTTTAATATTTGAATTCATTTCATTTGAAATAATATTTGAAAGAGTTGTTTTTCCAAGTCCTGGAGGCCCATACAATAAAACATGATCTAGTGGTTCTCCTCTTTTTTTTGCCGCTTCTATATATATTTTCATACTTTCTTTTACTTTATCTTGACCTATATATTCCTTTAATGTTTTTGGTCTTAATGAATTTTCTAATCTTTCTTCTTCTATACTTTCTACTTCTGGACGAATAATTCCTTCATTATCCATAAATTTATATATATGCTAGAACTAATCTAGCATATTTCCTCCTTGTATCATTATTTTTCTATTATAATATTGTATCCTATAAATAGACCTGTTTCTATTACACCTACAATATTTTTTAATCGTTTTTCTAAACTTTCATCTACATTTCTAAAAACTGTATCTAATATTACATTTCCATGTTCCGTAATAACTGGTCCATCTTTTCCCTTGGCAAGTCTTAAAACAATTGATTCAGCTTTCATTTTTAATAACTGATCTCTTACATAGTTTATGGCTTGAGGAGTTACTTCAATAGGTATCGGAAATTTATCACAAATATTTCTTACAAATTTTGAATCATCAACTAATATATATGTTACTTCTGAACTTGCAATATTTAGTTTCTCCCTATACATTGCTGCTCCTCTACCTTTTACTAGCCAATTTCTATCATTCACCTCGTCTGCACCATCAAAACTCCAATCTGGCTTTCTATCTAATAAACTAGTGGTTGGTATTTCTAACTCATTACATAATAAATTAATTTCATAAGAAGTTGGTATTGCTGTAATATTTAATTTTTCTTCCTTTACGCGTTTAGCTATTTCTTTTGTTGCAACAAAAGATGTAGAACCCGAACCTACCCCTATTACATCTCCATCTTTTACGCGCTTTGCTACATTTTTAGCAATTCTTAATTTTTCTTCATAATTTGAAATTTCTCCATTCCATTCTATTTTTTGTGCTATATCTCTATTCCAATCCATTTTTATTTCCTCTTTTCTATTTAATTTTTCTCTATAATTGTTGGTAGTTGTGCATACGTATCAGTTGATAATAATTGTGTTGAAATTACATTTCCATTTAATTTTAAAATTCTATATGCTCTTGACTTATATCCTCCATGCCCTTTTTGTACTACTTTTTGTGTACCTGGTGTAAGAGATGTATTAGTTCTATATTCTGTTTGCATTGGTATTTTTTGTAAAGTTTCCGATTTTATGATAACTTCATATTCTACATCTTCTTTACATCCATACATACTGATAGTTATTTTTCCTCCATTTACAGCTGAAACAATTTTTATTGGATAATTCCTTGAGTTCTTAAATATAAACTCTGGGCCTCCCCACGAAACCGTTGCATCTGTACTTAACGGAACATATCCTGTATCAAAATGATGATTTGATCTTTTAATAATTTCCAAATTTGCTCGTAATGCTGTATTATATAATGTTGATGATACTTGGCAAATACCTCCTCCTATTCCTGTCTCAACTTTTCCATTCATATATACACCAGCAGATTTAAAACCAGCTTGTGTTGTTCTTTTACCCACAACTGCATTATAAGAAAATTGTTGACCTGGTAATAATACAACCCCATTTATTTTATTTGATGCTAGTCTTATATTTGTTGCTCTATTTGTATTTGATGTAGCAAATGTTGTTGAGTATGATGCTAATAAATCTGGAAAAGCTTCTGTTCC
Source organism: uncultured Clostridia bacterium (assembly GCA_947628335.1). Next base: position 5,808 of record CANQZT010000006.1, read on the forward strand.
AATTTGATTAGTAGTTACTTTTGGTTTTAATATTTTTAATGGTATTGTTACTACTTCTGCTTCGCTATTTAATAAATTTGTTGCTTCCTCCATGCTAACTGAAAAATCCAATCCATCTTCATGAGGATAAACAGTAAATGGATTTTTTACGTAGTATGCATCTTTTGCTTCTTTATAAATTTCATTATGAATTTTTTGTAAATCTATTTTTTCAGGTTCTTTTTGTTCTACTGGTATATTAATAGTATCATTTTCTATGTTTACAATGTGTTCTACAATGTCATTTTTTAATTCTTCAATTTTTATAACATAACCTTTTTTTCCTTTATCAATTATAAGTTTTGTTCCATCAACTGAATATACACTGTCTTTTACTGTATCTGGTAAATTTTGAGAAGTATTTTCAATAAATTCTGTTAACAACTCGTCACTATATGTAAAAGAAGGGGTAATATCAATTTTATGAATATTTGTATTTATTATAGTATAATTATCTTTTAAAATTTTTCCACTTCTCCCAATTTCATATGCCATATTAACTGCATCATCTATTGAAAATTCTCCTTCAATTTGTTCTAATGTTAGCACATATTCTTGTTCGTTATGTTGTAATTTAACTCCATTATTTAATTCTTCACCATATTTTTCTTTAATTTTTTCTTTTGCCTCATCAGATGTTAATTTAGATACATCTACACCTTTAATAGAAACACCTGAAATAATTTTATCACTATTTCTGTTAACTAATGCAAAAATTGTAGAAAAAATAATTAACCCTACAAATAATATAATAGAAATTATTGAAATAGCAATTGTATATTTATGTAACCCATCTTTTTTGTTTCCATCTACATTTTTTTCTTCTTGCATATCAATTACTTCTTCTATACCTTCATCTATATTCTGTTCTTCAGTTTTTGCTTGCTGTTCACCATTAGTCTCTTTTTTGTTTTCATTTTGATTATTCGTTTTATTTTTCATATTTCTTTGTTTATTATTTACTTGTTTTTCTTCACTATTAATTTTATTGTTATTTAATTTCTTTTTTGTTTTCTGGTTTTTGTTTTCTTCAGTGTTAAGAGTTTTATTTTCATTTTTTTTCTCTTCTTTAACAACATCTTTTGTTTTATCTTGTTTGTTTCTTTCCTTTACTTCACTCACGTTTTTACCCCTCTAACAAAAAATAAATCGTACTATATTGTATGTATAGTACGACTTATATATTATCATATAAATAAAAAATGAACAACATTTTTTACTAAATTTTGACTTATAACTATATTTTTTGTTTATTATTTTTGTAAAAATATTTCTTCAAATTCTTCTGCTGTTACCGTTTCTTTTTCTAACAATAAATTAGCTACAATTTGTAATTTATCCATATTAGCAGAAAGGATCTCTATAGCTTTTTTATAAGCTGTATCTATTAATGTTTTTACTTCAATTCCAATTACATCTTCAATATCTGTACCAAAAACTGCTAAATTTTCTTTATCTTCAAGTGATATTGGTCCTAATCTCTCACTCATTCCGTACACTGTAACCATATCTTTTGCAATTTCAGTTGCTACTTGAATATCATTTCTTGCTCCTGTAGAAATATCATTTAGTGCTAATTTTTCAGCAGCTCTTCCACCTAATAATCCTATTAATCTTTCTTCTAACTCTGTTTTAGATTTATAGAATTTATCTTCATTAGACTTATACATTGTATAGCCACCTGCTACACCTCTTGGTATTATTGATATTTCTTTTAAAGGATCCCCTGTATCTAGACATCTTCCAACAATAGCATGACCAGCTTCATGAAATGCCGTTAAATTTTTTTCTTTTTCTGATATAACTCTTGCCTTCTTTTGAATGCCAACTGTTACCTTTTTTATTGCTTCTTCTACATCATCCTTATCTATGGCTTCGTGTTTATTTACTGTTGCAATAATTGCTGCTTCATTTAAAATATTAGCAAGTTCTGCACCTGTATAACCTGCAGTATCCTCTGCAATACTCTTTAACGTTACATTATCTGCAAATTTTTTCTCTTTTGAATGAATTTTCAAAATATCTTCTCTTCCACGTATATCTGGTGGTGCAATTGTAATTTGACGATCAAATCTACCAGGACGAAGCAAAGCTTTATCCAACATTTCTGGTCTATTTGTCGCTGCAAGAACTATTATAGTTTCATTTTTTTCAAACCCATCCATCTCTACTAATAATTGATTTAGTGTTTGATTATTCTCAGATTCTGCTCCACTGTTGCTAGTTCTTCTAGAACCTATTGCATCAATTTCATCAATAAATACAATACATGGAGCTAATTTTCTTGCTCTTTCAAATAATTTCCTAACACGAGATGCTCCAAGACCAGCAAACATTTCAATAAATTCTGAACCACTCATAGAAATAAATGGAACACCAGCTTCACCTGCTATAGCCTTTGCAATCAAAGTTTTTCCTGTTCCTGGTTTACCATAAAGTAATATTCCTTTTGGAATTTTAGCTCCCATATCATAAAAACGCTTTGGTTCCTTTAAAAAATCTACTACTTCTACAAGTTCTGCCTTTTCTTCTTCTAAACCTGCTACATCGTCAAATTTAACATCACTTTTATTTTCCTCTCCATCGTATACTTTTCCTTTATCTCCTAAACCTTGCATTTTAAAAATCATAACAAATAAAGCCACCATTATAATTGTAGGTAATACACTTAATATTACTGATGGTATACGTAAAAGCATACTCTGCTCCTTAGGTAATAATTCTACTTCATTTCCTTTTTCTGTTTCTTGTTGTATAAATTCCATAAATGCTTGTGTACTAGGTATAATAGTCTTTTTAGGTTCATCTTCATTCTTTAATTTTACTTTAACAGTAGTACTTCCCATAGACATTTCTATTTTCTCTACATTTTGCTCTCTAATTTCTTTAATTAATTCTGTATATGCAAAATCTTCATCACTATCATTTTTATTAAGTTCATATATGGCAAGTGCTAATATTAATAAAAAAATGATTAAAGTAACACATATTCCAATAATTACATATGTTTTTTTAGGATTATTATTTTTGTTGTTTTTGTTCTTATCCATTATCTTTTCCCTTCTTTATTTTTTATTCTTGTGGAGCAAGTCCATTATCATCTATTCCTTTATCATCTGTTTCTTTTTTCTTCTTTTTATCTTCTTTTTCTTTATCTTTATCATCATCTGGCTCTTTTTCTTCTTTATCATTTGTTTTCTCATCTATCTGTTTTCTTACTCTTTCTTGCTCCTGTATAATTTTCATTAATTCCATTTTTTTATTAATAAAATCTGCTTTTATAATAAGAATAGCTACCAACATATAAATATAAGAAATTGTCGTATACATCCACTGAAAATATTTTACATAAAATCCAGTAAAAGTATTTACTACAATATAAATCAAATTTAATATAATCGGTAATGTTAAAGCATATATTGCCATATTAAAAGTTGCTTTAAATTTTAGCCTAATACTAATCATTCTTGCAAGAATATATCCAAGTACAGCAAGCATAATAACATCCATCAAAGTACTAATAAAATAAAGTATAAACAAATAAATTGAAGTTATAAAAATAAAATTTATATATAATTTTGACATATTAAAATTTTTTGCAAAATCAATTACTGCATTTTTATCAAATTCTGTAATTTCATATGCCTCCAGCAAATCGTTGTAATTATATTCTATATTCTGGCCGATTGCATCATTCTTGATAATCATTTTATTTTTTAACAATATAATTCCTTCATCATCACCTATATTGTCTATATTTTCCTCATTTGTATTAATATGAATCGTTGGTAATATATCTAAATCAGTATAAAAAATTACTTCTTTTCCACCATTAACATCTAATTCTCCATCCTTATAATATATATCATCTATATTTTCATTGAAAAATGATTTTCCTCTATCTAAAAATTGATTTAACTCATACGTAAAAGAACATGATATAATTATCGAAAATATTATTAATATTAAGCACAAATATTTTATTGCAGTACTTGTTTTTTCTACTGCAAAAATTTGATATTTATCAAAATCTTTAATACTTGTTACAATTCGATTAAAAAAATTCATTTTTTCTGTATTTTCTTCGAACATTAGCTTTCTCCTTTGCATAATCCTTTATTTATACTTTTTCTACCAACATATCGTTTCTTAAATCTTTTACCCTATATCCTTTTTCTAATATCTCATCTCTTAATTGGTCTGATAATGCCCAATTTTTTTCTTGTCTTGCTATTTTTCTTCTTTCAACTAATTCCATAATTTCGTTTGGTATTTCTTCTTTATTTTTTTCTAAGTCATCTATTTTTATTCCTAATACTTTATCAAATTTTAATAAAAGATTGGCAATTTGTTTTGATTTCTTAGAATATTTTGCTGTTTCCCAAACAATACTCATGGCAAGTGGCATATTTAAATCATCATTAATGGCTTGGTGAAATCTATTTTCAAGTTCTTCAATTATTTCATCTGACACTTTTTCCGAGCCTTCCATATGCTTTTTATATGCTTCTTTTAACTTTATTAATGATTTATTTGCAGCATCAATTGCATCCCATGTAAAATTAATTTTATTTCTATATACTGCTGAATAACAAAACATTCTGTAAGCTAGTGGTGAATATCCTCTATTTATAATATCGTTTAATAAGTAAACATTCCCTAAACTTTTAGACATTTTTCCACCATCAATTAGTAAATATTCTCCATGAATCCAAAATCTTGCAGGATTTTTTCCGGTCGCACCTTTACTTTGAGCAATCTCATTTTCATGATGCGTTGGAATTAAATCAATCCCTCCAGTATGAATATCAAATTCATCTCCTAAATATGTTCTACTCATTGCCGAACATTCAATATGCCATCCTGGATAACACAATCCCCATGGACTTTCCCATTTCATTAAATGATTTTTCGGTGCTTTTATCCATACAGCAAAATCATAAGGATTCTTTTTTTCTTTATCTAATTCAACTCTTGCCCCTGCTTTTTGTTCTTTAAGATTAATGCCTGACAATACACCATATTCATCAAGTTTTGCTACATCAAAATAAATTGCTGTAGATGTTTCATACGCATAACCATTTTCAACTAATTCCTCAACAAATTTTATCATATTAGGAATATGCTCTGTCGCTTTACATATAATTTCTGGTATTTCTATGTTTAAATTCTTTAAATCTGTCATAAATCTATCTGTATAAAATTTAGCAATTTCTAATGGTTCTTTTCCTTCTTCTTTTGCAGATTTTATCATCTTATCTTCGCCTTCATCAGAATCTGAAACAAGATGCCCCACATCTGTTATATTCATAACATGCTTCAAAGTATATCCATTGTATTTTAAGACTCTCCTTAAAACATCTTGAAATATATTTGTTCTCATATTCCCAATAGTTGCATCTTTATATACAGTTGGGCCACACGAGTACATACGTACTTCTTTTCCTTCTAATGGAGTAAATACTTCTTTTTTCTTTGTGAGAGTATTATATAATTTAAGTTCCAATAGCCATCACCTTTCCTTTAACTTTTGACTAACATCATAAGTTTGCCACATATTAATCTTCATCTAGCGTATTTTTTCCATTTCCACCACTCGTATTATTGTTAGATCCTGTTGTATTTTTGTCATTAGCAGTATTAGTATTTGTATTATCCTTCATTACAGTCACTGTTCTTGTTTTAGTATCTGAATTTCCTGCTGTGTCTGTAACAGTATATGTAATTGTATATGTTCCTGCAGTATTAGTATCTACTTTTTGTACTACTTTGCCATCTTTCTTAATTTCTACTACAATTTTACTAGTTAAATCTCCATCTACGTTATCTGTAGCAGTAGCACCTGCATCTTTATATTCTGATTTTAAAGAAACACTTACATTTTCTTGACCTTTTAATGTAATAACTGGTTTCTCTGTATCTGCTGACTTAGTATGGACATCACAGTTTTCAGTTGGTGCCATATATTTAGCATCTGCTGCACTTTTCCATGAAGTATCTTTATCACTATCTTTTCTTGTTATAAATACCTTTTCTTCAACATCTTGACAAAATTCTGTCGCAAGTTTTCCTGTTTCTTTACATACTTTTAATTTAACATGTACATCACAGGTTTTAGATGGTACTGTACCACTAACAAACATTTCCGAGTATACTCTTTCTCCTCTTGGATCTTGTTTACATAGATCGGTTGCAAGCATACCTGAATCTTCACACACAGCTCCACTAACAATACCATTTGTTTTTTCAAATTTAGCTGATGCAAGACCTGTATGCATTTGTTTCATAATTTGCCCCCATCTTTTTGCAACAGTACTACTCGATGGTGCTGATTTAATACTATCTAACTGATTATCATATCCAAAATACATAGCGGCTGTATAGTATGGTGTAAATCCACAAAACCACGTAGTTGTTGATTGATCTGTTGTTCCCGTTTTTCCACAAGTCTGTTGACCACTAATATTGGCTCCTGTTCCTGTTGCTCCCGAACTTCCAGTTAAACCTGTGCCTGTTGGTTCTGTTAATAATGATTGCACTAGATATGCATTTTGTTCTGATATCACTCTATGTTTTTCTTGTTGTTTTTCTAGAATGATATTTCCACTTGAATCTTCAACTTTTATATAAAAAGTTGGTTCAATATATACACCTCCATTAGCAATTGTAGCATATCCTCCTGCAAGTTCAAGTGGACTTATTCCTTGTGTTACTCCACCAAGTGCAAGAGATAATCCAGCATCTTTTTCTTCATTTAATGATGTTATTCCAAAAGATTTTAGATATTGAATAGATTTTGCTGGTGTCAATTTTCTCATCATTTTAACTTCTGGAATATTTCTAGAAACTCTCAATATATAACGTATATTCATTAATCCATAATATCCACCATTATCATTTTTAGGCGAATATGAACCATATGATACTGGTGTATCATCTACTACAGTTGCTGGTGTAATTAATCCTTCCTGTAGTGATGGTGCAATTACTGCTAATGGTTTTATAGAAGAACCTGGTTGATGACCTGTTGCTACAACTCTATTTGTTCCCCATGCTGTTTTTTCTCCAAGAACTCCACGAGATGCTACAACATAGCCATTTTTTTGATTTATTACTACCATTGCAGATTGAAGTTGTACTGTTTCTTTTGTTTTATTTCCACTCTCATCTGTTCTTGTCACTTGTTTTGTTTTTATCCAATCTGTGCTTGTATTATAGGTATCATCTAGTATCTTTTGTAATTTTGCATCTTCTGTTATATAGATTTTATAGCCTCCACCTTTTATTTTCTTTTCAGCAACTTCATATGCCAAATCTTTAGATGATGCATAATCTTCTATAACTTGTTTTACTGCTAATTCTTCATTTTGTGTTAATGAATTATTGTTGGTAATAACTCCTTCTTGGAAACTTAGTCCTTCCTCAACTTTTGCTTTAGCTCCATCACATTGAGTTTGGTCAATCTTTCCTTGTTCAAGCATTTGCTGTAAAACTGTTTCTGTCCTTGTTTTTATTTTTTCCGTATTTGGATTTTCTTTAAACGGATTATATACATTTGGAGAATGGTTTATTCCTGCAATGAATGCTGCTTCTTCTAGAGTAAGTTCAGCCGGTTCCTTATTAAAATAATAGTTGGATGCAACTTTTACTCCATATACATTTTTAGCACCTCCTCCAAGAGGTATAGTATTCAAGTATGCTTCTAATATTTGTTGTTTTGACATTTCTCTTTCAATTTGATATGCTCTTACTATTTCTTTAACCTTACGTGTCCAATTTTTTTCTTTATCACCTGTTGCATTTTTTATTAATTGTTGTGTAATTGTACTTCCACCATATGAACTATCTCCTATTATATATTTTACAGTTGCCCCAAAAGTTCTCTTAATGTCTACACCACTATGCTCATAAAATCTTTTGTCTTCTATAGCTACAAATGCATCAGGCAAATAGTTTCCCATCTCACCTAATTTAACAACTTCTCTATTTTCTTCACCATTAAGAGTTGCAATTTCATTTCCATTTGTATCTACTAAAACAGAATTCATTGTTTCTATACTTAAATCATCAGCAGTTATTTTTAAATCATCTCCGAATAATCCGAAAACAACTCCACCAACAACTCCGGCAATAACAATAATCCCTATTATTATTAAAACTCCAATTATCTTAAGTGCAAGTTTCAATTTTGGATGCTTTCCGTTTATTTTTATTGGTTTTATTTGTCTTATCTTTAACTGTTTTTACCTTTTTTGTTTTTTCATTATTATTGGTCTTTTTACTACCCATAAATATCCTCCTTTGTAAATAGTAAAAGTACATAGGCATATTATATTACAAATAGGAAAAAAATTAAAGTGTTTTAAGAAATTTTTAATTATTCTTCTAAAATATCATTTAAAGAAGTAATACATTTTGCACCTTGTTTAATTAAATCATTTGTTCCTGCAGAATTAGGACTTGTAATATTTCCTGGTACAACAAATATATCTTTTCCCTGCTCTAAAGCAAAATCCACAGTTATTAGTGTTCCACTCTTTTTCTTTGCTTCTACTACAATAATTCCATCACTTAATCCACTAATAATCCTATTTCTTGCTGGAAAATTCATCCTATCAGCCTTTGTACCTACTACATATTCGGAAATAATTGTCCCTCCTAACTCTATTATTTTACTATACAATGCAATATTTTCTTTTGGATAAATAACATCTAAACCTGTACCTAAAACTGCAATTGTCTTTCCTTCTGCTTTTAAAGCTCCTATATGAGCATAACTATCTATTCCTTTTGCCATTCCACTTATAATATTTATTTTATTGTTACTTAATTCATATGCTAATTTATTTGCTACTTCTTTTCCATAAATACTACATTCTCTACATCCTATAATTGCTATAGATTTATCATTTAAAATTTTTTTATTTCCTTTTATATATAGAGTTACTGGTGGATCATATATGTTTTTTAATTTTTTAGGATATTCCTCATCATATATATTAATCATTTGTATATCATATCGTTTCATGTAATCTATATATTTATCTAAATTTTCTCTATATTTATTATCTAAAATCTTATCTGCTATTTTTTTACCGAAGCCTTCTATTGCTATAATTTCCTCAAATTTTAATTTCCAAATTACTTCTGGCTCCCTAAACATATCTAATAATTTCTTTTTTCTTACACTGCCTAATCCTTCTATTCTTGACAACCATATCCAATATTTATTATTTTTCATATTTCCTCCTATTACAAAAAGAGAAACGATAAAAAAACGTTTCCCTTTCGATTTTACTTTATTTATAAATTTGCCCCCTATAAATTTACAAATAAACTATTTTATTCTATTTTTTGCAGATTTTACAACATTTACCATCAACATTGCAACTGTCATTGGCCCCACTCCTCCTGGAACAGGTGTTATTAACGATGCTTTTTTTGAAACATCTTCAAAATCAACATCTCCTACAATTTTTCCTTCTTCATTTCTGTTAATTCCCACATCTATAACAACTGCTCCCTCTTGTACCATATTAGCTTTTATAAAATTAGGCTTTCCAAGTGCTGCAATTAAAATATCTGCTGTTTGCGTTGTTTTTTCAATATTCTTTGTTTTTGAATGGCAAATAGTAACTGTTGCATTTTTATTTAATAGACATTGTAGTAATGGTTTTCCTACAATATTACTTCTTCCAACAATTACAGCATGAGCACCTTCTAATTGTACATTATATGCTTCTAGCATTTTTATAATTCCATATGGTGTACAAGATACAAAACAATCTTGATTTAAGCTAAGCTTTCCTACATTAATTGGATTAAATCCGTCAACATCTTTTTCCGTTGCAATTTCTTTAAATGCTTCATTAATATCTAAGTGTTTCGGTAATGGACTTTGTAATAAAATTCCATGTATATTCTTGTCCACATTTAATATATGAATTAAGTTCAACAATTCGTCCATATTTGTATCTTCGGATAATAAATATTCTTTATATTCAATCCCAATCTCTTCACAAGCTTTTGATTTATTTTTTACATATACTTTTGAAGCTTTATCATCGCCAACCATAATAACTGCAAGTCGTGGCTGTATAGAATTTTTTTTTAGTTCATCTACTTCTTCTTTTAAATTCTTACGTATTTTTGCTGCAAGTGCTTTACCATCAATTATTTCCATTGTTGTTCTCCTTTTATTTTTTTATATTGTATACAAAAACATAATTTTTTTCAATACTAATATCAAATTTTATCAATTATTTATATACGTTTTTATGTATGATGTGTCAGCATTGACACATCTGTATATTAACAATTCTTTCTACAACATATAAGCATGATAATCCTAATAATAGTTAGGATTGCAAATATTACCGTTATTGCAATAGTTACACCTAAACCTAATGCTGTTACTAATCCTGTTTCTGCACCTATTATAGCACCTAATAAGAATGCAGTTAAGATTGATAATATAAATATAATAATATCAATGCAACACTTATTACCACCACATTTATAATTTGATTCAATCATAATTTCCACCTCCTGTTACACTAATATGTTATACTATATTTTATTCATTTCTTTTAGAAAAGTGACAAGTTTATTTTACCAAATATTACATTAATCAGTTATCTTTTTTTGAATTCCCAATCCGTTTCCATCACAAATTAATGTTTCCACATTTTGCTTTGTTTCGTGCTCTATAGAATTTACTTTTAAAGATTTAGTAAATCTTTCCCTTCTGTCATCATTTTCATTGATTTGTTTTTTTTCTATTTCTTCTGTTCTATCTTTTTTTACAAATAAAATTATTTTTTTTATAATATTCATCTATCTTGTCCCTCCTTAGCAATTATTGGGCTTAAGCTTCCTGATAAATCTATATTACTTCTTCGTTCTTTATTTTCCCATGGTCTTAAGCCGTTTATTTCTTTTTAAATCTTCATTATAGCATTCAAATTGTTCTATAAATTTTTCTTGTGTTAATTCTATAAACTCACCTTCTTTTTCATTAACTACATAAAATTTCTTTACTATTTCATTAGAATCAATATAAATATACATAACTGGCTTTTTGTCTTCATCTTCTCTGTTATACACTCTATTTACAACACATTTATTAAATCTCATATTTTCATTACTTAAAAGAGTATCTAAAATACTCATAGTTTCACTTTGACATATTGCAAATTCAGGACAAGCCTGTTTTAATAATAAAAATTGCTTACTAATGTTTTGCTCTAATTTATTTGCATAAATTTGATCTAGTAATTTTGAATTTTCTAGAAAATCTTTTACCGGAAATTGACACTTTTTATCCGTCAAACCAACACTTGCAAATAATTTTCTCAAACTTTGTTCATCCAAATTCAATGTTGCATCTTGCAATTTTTCGTCATTTTTGTGACTTTCATGGTCATTGCCCTCAACATCAATATCATTTTTTCTTGCCTGTTCATAACTAATGCAAAAATTATCAGGTTTTGCACCAAACCTATGCTTTGTCAAATTCCAAGTTGGATCAAGTAATGTATTTCCTTTTACACGCTTTCCATTTGCAAGCGTAAATTCAATGTTTTTAATTTTTAAAAATGCATGTGTCTTACTATTTATCATTTCACTTTCTATACCTATTCTATTTAGCATATACTGTTCTACTTTTGCTATTCCATTACAAACACCATAACCAGAGCTTAATATTTTCCACAATGCTCTATTATCTCTTTTATTAAATACCTCTGTATTAAAGTCTGGACTATAACTAATTTTTTTTCCTATTGCATTATCTATTATTGCCATTTTTTGTGCTTTGGAATATTGCATATCAAGATTATCAATTACTGAATCTATCCATTCTTCTGCTTTTTTATATTCACTGCCTGTTGAAAGACATTTAATATTACCAAACAATTCATTCACTACCTGCAAATTTGGACATATATCACAAAGTTTTATAAATTTTGCTCTCTGTTCTGCTGTAAATTTTTCTGGATTTACTCTAATTAATTTATCTAGCCCCCTATAATCTTCTAAATCTTTTTCTAAATCAACAAGTATTCTTTCTCCATATTCTGTTGATTGTATTTTAAGTGCTGATTTATATTTTTCTGGATAATTTTTTGTATCGATACTCTCTTTTACATCTGATTGCAATGTTGCTAATATTTCTCTTTTTTCACCTAATGTTAATTCAAAACATTCTAATTTTTCCACAAATTTTTTTTGCTCTTCAGTATCAAAATCAGTTACAATTTCATACGGGTGAATATCATTTTTTATAAGAAGCTCTTTACCATCTATTAATATTTGACCTAACTTTTCAATGCTTAACGATCTTAATATTGTCATAACAT
>CANQZT010000007.1 GCA_947628335.1 uncultured Clostridia bacterium
TCCATAATTTTACATTTTGCCTCAAAACTGGCATTTAGTCTTGGTTTTCAAACTGGAATTTACTTTTGGAATTAACCACTTTTAGACAAATACATACATTTATTGATAAAAAAATACATTGTTATATAAAATAATTCATAATTCCCGTATATATTCCCCATGCAAGTCTATTTTGATAGTCATCTTGTAACAATTCTTTCTCCTCTTCTGGATTAGATAAAAAACCACATTCTACTATTGTTGTTGGAATTTCTACATTTTTTATAATATATACATTATCTATTTTTAATGGAACTCTCGTGTTTTCTTTTTGTATTGATTCATTTAGATTATTTTGTATACATGTTGCAAGTTTTTTTCCTTGTTCACTTCCGTTTTTGTAAAATGTCTGCCAACCATAATACTGACTTTGTGGTATCTTATTAAGATGGATACTAACAAATATGTCAGCACTTGATTCGTTCCCTATTTTTACTCTATTTTTTATATCTGATACTTTCTTTTCTCTTAATGTTTTTGAGTCTAAATCATAAATCGCATTTTCATCTGAACGGGTTAATATTACTGTGCATCCTGCTTGTTCAAGTAAGCTTTGTACTTTTTTTGTTATTTTCAAATTAGTACTTGCTTCTGTTGTTCCATTAGTGGATTGTGCTCCTTCATCTTCTCCGACCATGACCTGCATCTAATATAACGACTTTATTAGTTACTGGCAAACTCACTGTTTGTATACTTTCCTGCTTATAGCTTCTTCCAAAATAAAAAGTGAAAATTGAAAGAATTAGCATACTTACAATAAAAATTAATCTTCTTTTTTGTAATAAAACCATAATAAAAACTCCTAAATAATATTTTATTATAGTTTATTTAGGAGTCTTATATTTTATTCTTTATTTTCTTCTATCTATTATATATGTACTTCCCATTATAGTTTTTGCATTATGTTTTACTTGCGCTGCAACTTCGCCTATTTCTAATATATTACGGAATTTTCCTTTTTCTGCAATTACTACGCCTATTGATATTGATGTTAGTGGAAACTGCTCTATAATACCTCGTCTATTTGCAACTTCTACAAAACCTCTTTCAGCATCTTCTTTTGTAAAATATTCTAATACTTTTTCGTCAAATTCTTTTATTATATCTTTACAAATTTGTTCATAATTCGTTTGTGTTGTTATTGCAATAAAGTCATCTCCACCAATATGACCTACAAAACATTCTTCTGCATTGCAAGAATGAAAATTTTTTGTAATTGTTCTTGCTGTAAATTTTATTATTTCATCTCCTTTAGCAAATCCATATGTATCATTGTATGCTTTAAAATTATCTAGATCTATATAAAATATTGCAAATTCCTCTTTTTTTACTATTCTTTTTTTTACTTCTGTTTGAATTTGTACATTTCCTGGCAATCCTGTTAATGGACTTACTCTTCTATTCATATTAATTAGTCTTAATATATTTTTTATTGTATGATATAAGTAATCATGATCTACAGGTTTTACTATATAATATTCTACCGATAATTTTAATATTTCTATTCTATGTTCTTTATCTTTAGATTTTCCTAAAACTAATATCGGTGTTATGCTGTTGTCATCATCTTGTCTTATTTGATTGCATAATTCTATAATATCTCTTTTTATACCATCTTCATTTATTATAATTAATGATGGTATACTTTTTAATGCTATATCTATTTTTTCTGTTGGTACATTTTTTAATTTATATTCTTTTTCTTTTTCAAATAATTTTTTTAATTTCTGTACTAATTCTGCACTATCATCAATAACATATATATCTTGTACCATAATATTCTCCCTTATTTTACTTTTTTTATATTTTCCTTTTTTTCTTTTAAAAATTCATTTAGCCTTTCAACTGCATCTGATTTCATAGTTGGAAACGCTTTTTTCAAACGATTTGTTTGTCTTAATAATTTTCTCCTAATTTTTGTTTCTTTATATTTTAGTTCATCAATAGTCTTTTGTAAATTTTCTTTGCTTATCTGTTTTGTATCTAATTCGTCAATTCTTTCTTTAAGCTTATCTGTAAGCTCTTTTAGTTTCTCTAAATTCATATTTAAATTGTTTACTTTTATTATTGTTGTTATCATATCTGCAATTATTATTATAGACAATATAATTGTGTATAATAATAATTCATTTATAGGTATCATGTCTATTTTTTCTATAATAAATGGATGTATAATTTTTATAAATATTACTCCTAAAACTCCCCAATAAATTGAATTTTTTAAGCACACTCTTCCTTGTATATTAAATTTATTTTTTGAATAATCCCAATATTTTGTGTTAAAAGCTTTTTCAAGCGCCCATCCTACTAGATATTCCCATACTGATAAAATTAAAAATCCGTGATATGAAAAGTAAACTTAAGTTATCTTTAAATCTTTCTAAAAATAGGAACATAATCATTGCTCCAAATCCATATATTGGACAAAATGGGCCATATAAAAAACCACTATTTACTGGTTTTCTTTGACCTAATGTTTTATAGGTTGATTCCATAACCCAACCCAAAAATGCGTATACAATAAAATATGCTATTATTTTTACAATTTCAATATAACTTTCCATAACATCTTCCTTTTATTTTTACTAACAACAAGAGAAGGGCCTTGCTCCTTCCCTTCTATTCTTAGTTAATTATTTTCACTTTTTTAGTTGTAATTCCTCCATCTTGATTTTCTGCTGTTAATTCTAAATTGTTTTCTCCTTTTTCAAGTTTTTGAGTATATTCTATTACCTTTTTATTTCCATAGTTTATTTGGTATTTTTGACCATTGAATTTGAAGTTTATTATTTTCATTCCAACTTCATCTTCTGCTCTAATTAATAAATCGTCTCCTTGTTTTTTAAATGTTACTTCTGGGCCTTTTATTCCTTTTACTTCTAATTCTTTTGCTGATGATACATTATTTGTATTTACAGCTTGTACTTTTAAAGTATTTTGGCCTAATGGGATTTCTATAACTTCTTCAATTGTTGTAAGATTATTAGCATCTACCTCTACTCTTTTTTCTTCATCATTATTCCACTGATAAATTACATATTGCATATTTGTATTATCTTGTGCAATAATCTTTATTTTGTTATCTGTTGTTAATTTTAAATCTATTACAGGTTTTCCATTTCCTTCTACAACATATTCTTTTTGGAATTTTGATTCATTACCATTAATATCTGTTACAGTTATATTTAGAGTATTAGTTCCAAATGGTAACTCAATTGTTTCTGATATTGATTGTTGGTTATTTGTTTGTATTGTTTTTTCTTCTTCATCATTCCAATTATATGTTATTTTTTGTAATGGTTGATTATGTGTAATATCAACTATTATATTTTCTTCTTCTTGTGTTATATTAATTTCTGGTTTTGTATTTTCTAATATCGTATTATTGTTTTCCTTTTTTTCTTTTTGTGTAGCCATTATATATGAACCTAATCCTATTAAAACTATAGCAAATATTATTATTGCTATAGCAAAAAAAATCACAATTTTTTTGATTTCTACTGGTCCATTATTTTTTTTATATTCTACTTGCAAGATTTGATTCATTTATTTTACACCTCTTTTTCGAAATTATATCATATGCTTTTTTTGTTGTAAATATTTTTATCTATAATTCTCTTCTTCCTTCTAGCGCCTTTGTTAGTGTTATTTCATCTGTATATTCTAGATCTCCTCCTACTGGTATACCATGTGCTATTCTTGTTACTTTTATTCCTAAGGTTTTTACTAATTTTGAAATATACATTGCTGTTGCTTCTCCTTCAACTCTTGGATTTGTTGCAAGTATTATTTCTTTTACTGTTTCTGGATTTAATCTTGCTAGTAGTTCTTTTATTTTTATATCATCTGGTCCTATTCCGTTCATTGGAGAAATTGAACCATGTAATACATGATACACACCTTTAAATTCATGCGTTTTTTCCATAGCTATAATATCTTTTACATCCTCAACTACACATATTATACCTTCATCTCTTTTTGGATTTGCACAAATAGTACATGGATCTGTATCTGATATATTATAACATTTTGAACAGTATTTCAAATTAGCTTTTGCATTTGTTATTGCATTTATAAATTCGTTTGTTTCTTCTGTACTTGCATCTAATATGTGAAATGCTAATCTTACAGCAGTTTTATGTCCTATACTTGGTAGTCTTTCAAATGCTTCTACTAATTTTTCTATTGATGGTGAATAGTATGACATTTTTTTCTCCTTTTACATTAACCCTGGTATATTATATTTTCCCATAGATGCTGCTTGAGCTGAATCTACTTTTCTTAATGCTTCATTTGTACATGTAATAATTAAATCTTGTAACATTTCTACATCTTCTGGATCAACTACTTCTTTTTTTATTGTTATTTCTTTGATTTCTTTTTTTCCTGATACTTTTACTGTTATTGCTCCTCCTCCTGCTGTTGCCTCAAATTCTTTTAGAGCTAATTCTTCTTGTGATTTTTCTATATCTGCTTGCATTTTTTTTGCTTCCTTCATTAGATTGTTAAGGTTCATTCCTCCAAATCCTCCACCCATTCCTGGATATCCTCCTCTTTTTGACATTTTCATCATCCTTTCTCTTATTCTTCTATGATATTTACTGGAATATCTAAACTTTTTACCATTTCCTCTATATTGTTTTCTTGTTTTGGTACATAGTTATCTGCATTTACATATTTAACTATCATTTGTTTTCCACATTCCATTGAAACTAATTTTTCAATCTCATTTTTATTTTCTGGCTTTTCTAGTAATGATCTTCCAAATGTCGTTAGACCATTTGGAAATATTATTTCTAGTGTTAAGTCATCTTTTTGTTTTGCTTTCGTTGTTATCAAATTAGAGTATAATACCATTTTTCCACTTGCTTTTAATTTATCTAATACTTTTTGCCAATACTCTTCTGATGTTAAATTTTGTATATTTGTGTGTTGTGTTTTTCTTTCTGTATTATTTTTTTCGTTTTGCATATATACTGTTTCATTCTTATTATTTGCTGGTGTAGTTTGAATATTTATTTGACCTGTACTAATTTTTCTTTCTAATTGTTCTACTTTTTTTCGTAGTTCTTCTAACCCATCATTTTCCACAGTTGTGCATAATTTTATAATTCCTGTTTGCAACATTATTTCTTTTTGTGAAGACCATTTCATGTTGTTTTCTGTTTCTGATAACGAATATATTATCCCTGCAAGGCGTTGCTTTGATGCACTTTTTGATAACTCTTCTAGTTGTTTTATTTCATCTTCATTATAGGCTGATTGTTCCATATCTGTTTGATACATTAATATATCTTTAGTATATTTTATAATTTCCCATAATAAATTATTTAGATCTTTTCCATCTTGCAATACATCATTTAATGCATTTAAAGCTTCTTTAGTATTATTCTCTATTATACCTTTTACTATTTTATATACTGCTGTAGTTTTTGGAATCCCAACAAGTTCTTTTACTTTGTTTTCATCAATTCCACCACTTTCTTCTTGAGCACATCTTTCTAATATACTTAGTGCATCTCTTAATGCTCCTTCTGATAATACTGCTATTACCCTCAATGCTTCTTTCGTTATTTTTATATCAGCTTGTTTACATACTATTTCAAGTCTTTTTATTATGTCTTCATTAGAAATTCTTTTGAAATCAAACCTTTGACACCTTGATAGAATTGTTGCTGGTAATTTTTGAGGTTCTGTTGTTGCTAATATAAATTTTACATGCTCTGGTGGTTCTTCTAGTGTTTTTAATAATGCATTAAATGCTCCTGTTGATAACATATGAACCTCATCTATTATATATACTCTGTATTTTGCAAGTGTTGGTAGAAAATTTACCTCATCTCTTATTGCTCTAATATCTTCTACACTGTTGTTTGATGCTGCATCCATTTCTACTACATCTGTTAATGACCCAGCAAGTATGGCTTTACATATTTCACATTCATTACATGGTTCTCCATCTTTAGGATTAAGACAATTTATTGCTCTTGCAAGTATTTTTGCTGCTGATGTTTTTCCTGTTCCTCTTCCCCCATTAAATAAATATGCATGGCCTACTCTTTCTGATATAATTTGATTTTTTAATGTTTTAGTTATATGCGTTTGACCTACCATTTCGCTAAAGTTTATTGGTCTAAATTTTCTATATAATGATGTATATTCCATTTTTTGTTCACCTCTTAAAAGTATTTCTACTTAACAAAAATGGCGTGAGTTATTTTCTTACATCTCTATGGAAAACACCTATCCACATAAATACACTACTTATTGCTGCTTCGTTCCCGACCTGACAAGGTTCATAGCTTTTTATTGGAAGTGTTCTCCATACAAATGTAAGACCTCATACCATTTGTAATTATATACAATATTTTGTGTTTTCGCAAGTATTTTTTAATATCTTTTGAAAACAATATTATTACCATTTATTTGCTCATTTGTTATTCCTTCTTGTAATAGGTTTCCTGATGGCATTTCTACTCTTATGTTTGCTTTGTATTTTTTTTCAGATTTTAGTTCTACTCCTATATCAAATGATACAACAAATTTTATTTGTTCATTGGTAATTCCAATTTTAGAGAGAATTGTTCCATCATGTGTTATTTCTGTATCGTCGTTTGATACATAATTTCCTAAATTTTCATTTACATACCTTAATAATAGTAATCCCCCTTGATTTGCAATCTTTTTTTCAGCTAAGTCTGAGTTTTCGTCTCCTATAAACTCTATTTTATCTGTTACCTTATAGCTTTCTGTATTTTCAAAATTTACATTTTCATCACTTGGTCTATATATACTTATTTGACCTTTTTCTGGAGCTTGTTCTATTTTGAAATTATCTATTACTATTTTGTCTATTATTTCTTCTTGTTTATAATTTTTATTTTTTATTATATCTATGTATATATCGTTATTTTGTACTACATCTAGGTCCCATCTATTTTCTGTTTGTTCTTTTTGTATACCTCCGTGCATTGCTTATTATCATTATTTTTGATATTTGAAATGGCATGTTTGTTTCGCCTTCAACGTAATACTTTATTATAATACTTACAACTACAATTAAAATAATTGCAATTACTAATATTGCCATATTTTTTTTTATAAAGTTTTTTATGTCCATGCTTTCTCCTTTTTTGGCGGAAAGGGTGGGATTCGAACCCACGGTAGGTATTACCCTACATATGTTTTCGAGACATACACCTTAAACCACTCGGACACCTCTCCATTTTACTTCTTTATTTTTCTTAATTCTTTAAAGAATTGTTTTAGAAGTTCTTCACATTCTTTTTGTAAGATTCCTTTTTGTATTTCTACTTTATGGTTAAATTTGTAATCTTCTAAAAGGTTTAACACTGATCCACATGCACCTGTTTTTTCATCCATTGTTCCTATATATACTTTTTTTATTCTTGAGCCGAATTAATGCTCCTGCACACATTGAACATGGTTCTAATGTGACATACATTTCACAATTATTCAATCTCCAATTTTGTAATTTTTTACTTGCTTTTTGGATTGCCAGTATTTCTGCATGTTTTGTAGTGTCATTTTTTGCTTCTTTTATATTATGCGCACGTGCTATTATTTTACCATCTTTTACAATAACTGCTCCTACTGGCACTTCTAATTTGTCATAGGCTTTTTTTGCTTCTTTTAAAGCTTCTTTCATGAATTTTTCTTCCATATTTTTTCGCTTTCTATTTATTTCTCTTTTCTATAATACCTCTTAATATATATATTTGTCAATATTTTAAGCATTATCTTTTTTCCATCGTATGTGTCAAGTGTTGGTAGGCAATTATTTTCACTTTTTAAATTTTAAAATTTTTCAAATTTTTGCATAATTATACGCGTTTGTTCATTTATGTCCTGCTCTGTAAGATCCTTTGGTAAATCTTTTCCAAAATATTTTAATATCTCTTTTTCTTGTTTTTCATTTATTCTTACCAAATTTTTTTTCATTTCTTGTATATACTTTTTCGTTTTCATATCCTTTCACTTCTCCTTATCTATAAATTAATGCAGTAGGTTCTAAAAATCTTAGTATTTCTTTTACTTCTTGTGTTAGTTCCATGACTGTTCCTTTATTATAGTTATATTCTTCTATTTCTTTTCTATTTGCTCTATGTACTTTTTTATTTTTATTCACGTTTTCTTCTATTTCTTTTATCCATTCTTCAATACTATTATCTATTGGTATTTCATTCTCTATTTTTTCTATTTCAATTTCCCCGTTATTTTCATAATACTCTGCACATATTTTTGCTAAATAAGATGCCCCCAATTTTAAAAATGCTTTTCTTCCACTACATATTCTTACTTCTAAAACTGTGAATATTTGACTTTCCATTGTTCCCATATCTCTATATACTATACCTTTTGGTGGCTCTGGTAATTCTCTACCTTGTTCTTGTAATACTTCTTGATAACGTGGTAAACCGTCTTTTAAATAGCTTTTTAATGTTTCAAGTTTTTTTACAGTTTTTTCCTCTCCACCTAATTTACATTTTAATTTATCTATATATGTTGGAATCTCATCATATCTTTTTTCATCTATCATTTTTTGCAATTCTTCTTGATATTCCTTATCTTTTATATCTCGTATTATCTCTTGTTGAATATGAAAAAGATCTTTTTGTCGTATTGTATCTTCTGTTGCAATGTTGTTGATCCACTTTGCACCATCTCCATTACTTGCTCTTAATTTTATGCTTTCTTCATCATATTCTTGATATACTCTTGCATTTCTTAATTTTTTTAATCTTTCTGCTGTCATCATACCAGAAATATATCTTTTATTAACTAATTCATATCTATTTTTTCCTATATATCTCCAACCCTCATAAGTAACATGTAGCTTTAATTCTGTTTTGTGTTTATGATTTGGATTATACTCTTTATTTTTCTTTTCACATTCCTTTTTATATTTTTCTTTTGCTTTTTCTCTGTCTTTTCCTTGTAAATTAAACCATATCCCGTCTGATTCTTCAAATAAAGCATTAACTTTTTTTGTTCCTTTTACCAGTTTTTCTTGTTTAAATAATTTTATTTCTTTGTTTTCCTTTTCTTCAATATTTTTTCCAACTACCCACACTAATTGTTGTAATGCTTGATGACTTATAACTTCATTTGTTAAATTTTGAATCTCAAAAGCACCTTTTCTGTAAGATGTTGTATTTACTACTGTTTTTAACATAATTTCTACTAGATTGCTTGATAGTTTTCCTATTGTTTCTATTGATATTGTTTTATCCAACAAAAATATATATTTTCCTTCATGTAGATATATAGCTCGTTTATATTCTACTTCTCCCATAACGGTTTTTATTGTATTTGTTTTATAACCTTTATGTCTATATTCTTTTTTATTTCTTGTTTGCATTATTTCTTTATCTTGATTTTCTAATATTTCTTTTATTATTTCACAACCTAATTCACATACGATTTTATATATTCTTTTTTCCAACTCAATAAATTTCATATTCAACATTTTATTCCCCACATAAATATAATTTTATAATATTATCCAATTTTTACCATTTCATATTAACACGGTTTACATAACGCGTCAATAGCTTTTTACTTATTCGACAAAACTTCTTATTTTTCGACACGATTTTTTTTACTTTTCTGGAAAAAAAACTTCTGCCACACTTTTATTCAATACCTTAGATATTCTTTCCATAATATTAACTGACGGATTACTTCTCGTTCCTTTTTCTAAATGGCATAAATATCCTGTTGATATATTTGATAGTTTTGCAAGAACTTCCAATTTCATACCTTGCTCTTTTCTGTATTTTTTAATATTATTCATTTTACAGCCCTCTTTCTTTTTATTTACTTTCACTTATTTTTTATTTGTGTTCATAAATAAATTATATACGTTCGTAAATGATTTGTCAATGTACTTTATTTATATTTATAAATATTTTTTTTATGTATGTATAGAATTTGTTTATAATTGTAAAAAAAACTTGATTTTTATTAATTTTTATTATAGTATTAATAAAAAACACAAAGGAGGAAAGATTGATGTTATCATATGAACCCTTATGGAAAACATTAATAGATAAGCATATAAAAAAAAGTGATTTGGTAACCAATAAAATAATATCTACTGCAACATTAGCTAAACTTGGTAAAAATCAACCTGTAAACTCTGTTATATATGAACGAATATGTAAATTTCTTGATTGTGATATAAAAGATATAGTTCAATATACTAAATAAAAGGCACATTAATCCATATTGTACCTTTTATATTTTTCTTTTACAATTTTTTATAATATAATCAATTATATATCTATATATAAGTAATAAGAGCGATAAAAAAATAAAAAAGTACAATTAATTTTGTACTTTTTTATTTTTCCCGAATTGTTCCCTTAATAGTATCCCATCAATAAAACCTTTTAAATATATATATTTATTTTCTATATCACTTATTTCAAATATAGAATTTGTTAAAACTTCAATATCTTGTAATGAATTTTTTTTCAACAATTCATCATAAATTTTTGAATATTGGTAATACTTTTTTTTATAACTTGTATTTTTTGAAATTTGCTCTGAAATAATATCTATTCTGTCATTAATTAAATCTTCACAACTATTAATAAAATCTTCTAATTCATCTTTCATATAAATCTCCTTTTATATATTTTTACAAACTTCTAATGAAGTGTCATTTTTACTTATAAAAAATATTAGCATATTTCTAATGAAGTGTCAATTGCAGAAAGGAGTAATTTTTTTTGAAAAGTAATAAATATAAGAATAAAGCTAACACTTTAGGAGAAATAATTGCTAAGAAAAGAAAATCTATTAAATTATCACAAAATCAACTTGCCTCTAAAATGCAACTTATAGGAATAAATATTGGAAAAAATGAAATCTCAAAAATTGAATGTGGAAAAAGAATTATAAGAGATTATGAACTTATTGCTATAAAAGATATTTTACAATTAGATATTAATAATATACACCTTTAAATTAATCTAAACTTAAAAAACGAAGAAGTAGAACTTTCTACTTCTTTACTCAAATTTATACAACTTCTTTATAATCAAAAGGATTAAATTGAACTATCTCTTTTTCCAAATCTATTTTGTATGTCTGTGAAAAATCAATATTCGCTTTTTTTAATTCGTCTATATTTCTATAATATGTAGTTTTTTTTGTACGTTTTCTTACTTCTCTTAAACCGTCTACCATAATTGATAAATAAAAATTGTATAATATACTTGCTTTTCGTTCTTTATATAATGTATATAATCTTTTTTCAATTTCTTTTTTATTATTAATTATAGTTAAATCATTATTAAATAATTTTAATAGGCGCATAAATTCATCACTCCATACTTTTTTTATATCATTATACATTATATTTCTAACTCTAACATAATTAGTATTGTAAATATCTTTTAATTTTTTCTTTTTTATTTCACATTCAAAACGTATAAATCCGTCTATATATTTCATATATGAAATTATATCGAATTGTGTATCTTTAAATTTCTTTAGATCATGTTTTTTAAATTCCAATAGTTTATTATATATTTTTAATGTTGTTGTACTTCCTGTAAGATATATACTTTCATCTTGATATGTCTTTATATTTCTTCGTGGGTATTGACACATACTTAAATTATTTATATATTTCCTTACATTCTCGTTATTCTTTAGATCATAACAAATTGCAATGTCTATTCTTTGTAGAAACCAATGTTGTAGAGAGGGTAATTTTATATTATAATGATTTTTTACTATGTCTATAAGATTACTACATATTGAATATAGATTGTAATATCCATTATGACTATTAAAACCTTTTGCTATCTTATGATAACTTCCCTCAATTTCTATGTAATATTGACCTATAAATTTATATTTTCCACCATGTCCAACTCTTACACTCAATTTTGAAGAGTAAGAACCGTTCTAAATGGTCGTTTATTATCTCGTAAAATATTTGATGTGTACTTTTTTTATAACTTGTTTTTATTATACTATTATTAGAAATTTTTTCGTATGTATCTTGATTTATCATTGAGAAAATTTTAACTGTATCCACCATTTTATCACCTATAAAAAATAAATTAGTCCCATACGTGGGACTTTCGGAGGGTGTTACTAAGAACCCTCACGAAATTTTTTTAGTAAATCATTAATTTGAGTAATTTTATATTTTATATCGTTACTTTTAAAAGGCATAATCTTAAATGTTTCTTTAGTTGTTAATAAACAACCACGAATCAAACGTAAATCTTCTTGTGTAAATTCTTCTACTAAATTAATTGAATTATCCATGAATTTTAAATCCTTTCTTTTTTATTCATTAAGGGGGCTAAGCTACAAATGGCTAAGATAGGCAAAATATTAAACATGTATAATAAAGAGAGTTTGTATCTTAGCCCCCGTAACAGCATTATAAAAATACTCCGTATGTCAATTACGAAAATAGCATAAAGAAGAATGGCAAGAAGTAAAGTCAATTTATATATTTTCTCCATTGACAAAAGCAAGGGCAAGGGAGGAATTGTTGGCAAATTTAAGTTTTGTACTATCTTTCATTTCTATTTATAAATTCCATTTTTTGCATATTTTCAACTACTTTATAGCTATCGTATAATTTCCTTATATGATTACTTTGTATAAAAGAACGTTTCCACTTTTTATGCATTTTAAACTTTTTTTCTGGAGTAGGATTATCAATTATACAGTTATAATCTTCGGCATCATAACATTTCAATTTTGTCCAACGTCCGAAAAAAGTTTTACATTCTATAACATCAAAACACTGTTCTCGAATTTGTTTTACAACACGAGTATACACTTGACTTGACAGATATATCTTTATACGTTGTTTTCTTTGTTGTGTTATAACACTTAAAATACCTTCTGGAAAATCCTTCCACTTACTATTGTCATATTCATTTTGGATCTCATCAATTACAAAGACAACACCGTCAGTACCGTTTCGTATTTCTAATAATTGACGCCAGTCAACAAGTGGCAAATCCTGTTTCAAGTAGTGAATATTAGTACAAATAATAGCTTTCGGATAGGTTTCTCTTATTCTTTCTAACTGTTCAACAATACCCATTGTCTTTCCAGAACCTTGTCGACCACAAAAAATTGTCACACCAAATAAATTAAATTGTCTACCATTAATCAAAAAAAGTAAAAGATCATATATTTTCC
The DNA here is from genome assembly GCA_947628335.1 of uncultured Clostridia bacterium. The sequence goes on from CANQZT010000007.1 coordinate 13,246, forward strand.
AACGGATAAAATCTAATAACTTAATAAAAAAACCGAATAAAAATATATCAGCTGGAGGAACTTTTATACTCTCCAAAAAATTAGCAATTTGTAATAATCTATATTGAAATTTCAAACGTTGGAATTTTGAAAAAACTTCCATAAACTCCTGTAAATCTAAATAATCGAAAACATTTTGTCGCAAATTTCTATAATATCTATTAAAAATTCTATTCTTAAACATAACAAACTCCTAACCACCCATATTAACAAAAGGCACAAGTGACAAAATAAATTTTATCAACCCCCATAATAGATGTACAGTCAACCAAAATGTAATATTACCAATTACCATTATCCAAACATCAGAAGGAAAAAATTGCATTGCCTTTAAAAGCAAATCTGTTGTACTAACAATTGAATTCGGTATATATGTTAAAATTGGAATAATGTCCAAAATAGCATGAACAATTAACAGTAATGGTGCACAAATTAATTTCAAAACCATATTTAATCGCCTCCACTTGATTTATCAATAACACTAGAGTTACCACCGTCTGCAATATTGAAACCTCTAAAAAATTTCATGATTTGATTTATGTTATATATTATTAAAAATATAAAAGTAAATCCACGAACCCAACCATACCATGTAGATCTAAATTTAGTAATATTGCCAAAATCTATGAACTTAGACTTTGAAAGTGACAGTCCATTGGTAATTTTATATTCAGGTAGATCAATACTTAAATCCTCACCAGAAGAAACAGTTTTTACGGTTTCAAATAAATTAATATAATCTTGATATGGTATTTTATAGCTTATCTTTTCTTTAATTTTGTTTATTTCACTATCAAAATAATCTTCTGGTGGCAAAAATAACCATTGTAATAAATCACCTAATAAATCAATAATAGCTTTAGGAATACCCTTTATACTATCCCATATATTGCCTAACCAATCCCATAACGTACTAAAAAAGTTACCTATTCCGATTTATAATGTTACCAGGAAGATCCCATAAAAAATTGCCAATATCTCCTAAAAGACCAAAAATATTATCTAAAACCCCACCAATAGCACCAAAAACGGCTTCGCCTATATCATGTGCAAGATTACCGATTTTACTAGCAATATTAGTAAGCCAATCGACAACACGACTAAACCAATTGGAATTATCATTTTCAGATTCTCCACTATCCCCGTCACCATCTTCGCCAGTGCCTCCACTAACATCTCCGTTAGTGTCGGTTTGATATGTACCTTCGAAGGTACTGACGTTGGGTGAAAAAAAACTTTAGCATTTCCTGGTGCATAAATGTTACATCCACTTGCTATAATGTCACATTCTCCACATTGAAAACAGTTACCACCTATACCATAAGCAACACGACCTTCAAATTTACTTGTTTCTGGATTAAATGTTGAAACATAAGTACCTGCCTGTCCGTTATACCATGTATCAGATATACGATAACAAGTGAGCCAATTACCTCTCGAATGATATGTACCATCACCATCATCTATAAAATCAGTAAGCATAATTTTATAATCATTACGTTCTGCTGTAATAAGATAAATCTTGTCATCTGATCTTGCATGAACGATCACCCATAAATCGCCAGTAAGTTGCTGATTTTTATAATCGCTTAAATCATATGTTGCACCATAAGAAATAACAGGAACAAATATATTGATTATTAATAATAGTAAAAATATTATTGGAATAAATTTACCAATAAAAGATTCTTTATAAAATATTTTCATATAGGTATAATCTCCTTTCATAATTCAATTTTAAAATAGCCCCATTTTGCGATATTAAAATATCGCAAAATTTGGGGCATATTAACAAAATCTTGAAAACTAGAAAAATTTATAAATAATTCTAGGAATTAATGCAACGGCAATCATTATACCCATAATTGTTAAACCTATAGGTAAAAGAACTCCTAAGTTTGTAGTAATAGTGTTAATTAAACCGTCAAACATAGTCGCAGTTATTTTTAATGTTTCAACACCTTCCATATTAACCTTCCTTTCTCTAATATAGGGGGAAACTGAGGGAGGAATAACCCCCTAATTAGTTTTATCTTTAGTATATATTACAAGTTTTTTAATAAAAAAATCTACTAAAAAACCAGTAACCAAAATAAATAATAATTAATAAAAAAATTCCATAAAAAAACAACTGAAAAAATGTGCTAAATGTTTCTAAAATAGAATATATCTTATATAAAATATCAATCTCCGTCATATTATCCAACCCCTACAAGTTCACAATGCCAGTAAGATGTTCTTTTTTCTTTATTAAATTCTCTAGTAAAAGAAAAATGTAATTTAACATCTTGAAATTTTGTAAGTTGCATAGTGCTCAACTTATCAATTAATTCTGGAGATTTTCCAAAAAAAGAATATTTTTTATTATCCTTTGCTAAAACGTTGATTGCAATATACTGTTCTCCCTGTTGCGTAACTCCAACAACTCTATCTATAAAGCTAAAAACTTGCGTTCCATTTATCATATGTAAAAACTCCTTCCCAAAATAAATGAAATTTTATCATCTTTATAAAGATATTAAATCTAAATTTTCATTATCAAATTCTAATAAATCCATATTTCTATACATAATAACCACCCCTTTATAATAAAAATAAAAGTAAACATATTTTGCCTACTTTTATTTTACACTAACTTTTCCATCCTTTTATGTTACTTCTACAAATAGCTCCATATAAATTAGCTCGTATATGAGGAATATCTAGTTGTAAATTTTGAATCAGTTTTTTCATATCTTCTCTTTTTGATTCCCCATCCATTGGACATGCTTTTGGCATTACTGTTATTTCATTTTTTCTAATAAATTTTTTTATTTCTTTTTCTGGTGCATATATTAAAGGACGAATTAATGTGATTTTAGAACGATCCATATAGCTTGTAGGAGAAAATGTTGATATGCTTCCTGTATATAACAAGTTTAGCATAAATGTCTCTAATACATCATCTTCATTATGACCAAGTGCAATTTTATTGCATTTTTCTCTTATACAAATACTATTTAGAATTCCTCTTCTTAAGTTTGCACAAAGTGAGCATGGATTTTTTTCGTTTCTTATATCAAAAACTATTTCTTTTATATTTGTTTTTTCTATAATAAATGGTACACCTATTTTTTTACAATGTTCCTCTAATAGTTTTTCATCAAAAAATTCAAATCCCGGATTAATACTTATTGCTATTATATCAAATTTCTTAGGAAAAAAACGTTGTAATGCTTTTAGTCCCATAAGCATTGTTATTGAATCTTTTCCTCCTGATAGAGCAACGGCTATTTTATCTCCTTCATTAATCATGTTATAATCTTGTATCGCTTTTCTCATATAACCTAAAATTTTTTGCATTGTATATCTCCTTGTATATTTTTTATTTATTATATAAGCATTCTACACAAATTTCAATTAAATGATTGAAATTTGTGTAGAAATATTATATACTTAGTGTATACGTGCTTATAGCTCAACAGGATAGAGCAGTCGCCTCCTAAGCGACCGATGGCGGTTCGAGTCCGTCTAGGCACACCAATTATTTTTTATTCTTTTAAACATTGTTAATTTTACTCTGATACAATTTTGTTTCCTAAAGGTCTACCATATAAGTTATTAGATGTACCATAAAGATCAGTATCATAATAATATAACTTTGAATTTTCTCCAAATGATTCACTACTTGAATTTACATTTGCTGAATCATAACAAAATACTAACCCATCTGTTACTGCTACTGTTTCATTAAAACTTAGATGATTATACTTTTTTTCTTCTATATTTATTATTTCTCCTGTTTCATAGTTTACTAACCAATTATATTTTGCACTTCCATAGTTTGCCAAGTCACTTCCTTTTTCTATATAGTTCCATCCTGTTCCATAAGTAGTATCATTATCATCTTTTACTTGTATTATATCCCAACGTCCACCATTTTCTGCCGTTTTATCACATAGCATTACTCCTATTTTTGAATGTTCTTCACCATTAATTATTTCTTGCATTTGATATTCTAATACATCTTCTTGTAAATATTCTTTTTCACTTGCAACAGTATAATTTTGTGCTGCCCTCTGGGCTGTTGTAAATATTCCTCTTTCTCCTATTGTTAAATTGATTGTTACTCCTGCAAGTATTAGTAATACTATTATCGTTATTACCAATGCTATTAGCGTTATTCCTTTTTCTCTCCTTGAAACATCTTCCATTTTCTTTTGTTCCTCCTTGTCTTTTATTTTCTTTGTTCATTTTATTTTAGCTACTTTCCCTTTTCAATGAAAATATCGGATGTTTCTTATCATTTATCTACATAATTCTATAATACTACAATTTTTTTCCTTACTTCATTTCACTTTCTATGTTTATTTTGTATTTGAATTTCTATATTAAATAAATTATGAAAAAGAAAAAATGGAGCCTAAGATTTTCTATTAAATATAAATTTTAAGAAAATCTTACGCTCATCATATTTTATAATCATCCATCAATGATCAAAACCGGTCTAAAACCTCCATTAATACCATAAGATCCATTTGTAGTCTGGCTACAAGTTACTCCACTGTAATCAAAATTATCGTATCTTCCCCCTCGCTTTAAGTATTGTAATTCCATAGTCGGTATATAGCAATAATCATTATACCAATGCCAATCACCTCTTGTATCTTTCCCCATATCCCAAATTGCATCTCCAATTGGCTTGGTAACACCATTGTCATCAAACGTTAGCTGGTCGTTATTATACACAGTTACTAATTCAGTACTATTGGAACCTGAATAATAAAGTTGTGTCCCTTGAGCTTGAGACCAACCGTCCATCACGGTGTG